>NZ_JBAWSW010000005.1:0-98100 GCF_037104745.1 Bacillus sp. FJAT-53060 | reverse complement strand
GTTATCGAGAACTTCTTCGGTATCTTAAAGTCTGAATTTCTATACCTAAAAGAATTTGAGGACATCGAACACTTCAAGCAAGAACTTGAACAATATATTGATTACTACAATCACACACGTATAAAGACGAAACTAAAAGGCATGAGTCCGATACAATATCGAACTCATGCCTCGAAAGCTGTCTAATAAATACCGTGTCTAACTTAAGGGGGTCACTTCAAGGCTGGGCGCTTTTTTCTTATTGTGCTGAAAGGGTTGTACTCAGTGGAATAGAAAAATGTACCGAAAATTTAGGAGCCGGAGCACCTAACTCTAGATTTTTACGTAGAAGAGACGATTTGATGGTAACATCCTATTTTTTATAGACGTTCCCTAATGTATCCGCACGAAGCTGTACATTCGAGAAGCTTGCTTTTGAGTAGCTGTTTGTCCCATTGTCCGGCACACGGTGTACCATTAACAACATCAAGGTTTTTCAGGCGTCTAGGATTGGCAACAGGCTGCTTGTAGCGCAATTTCCCATTGAAAATAAAGTGATGCCATCTCCATTAATGATCAGCTTTAAGTTGACACGTGCACCGTCCTTAATGCTTGAATCGTATTCGCTGTTCCAGTATTGACTGCCACTTGCCGATCCACTACAAGAAAGACCTTGTAGACAGAAGGGGTTTTTGAAATACCACTCTCTACAACAGCAGGGTGTATCCATTGTTAATTGTCGCTTTTTTCGGAAGTATAATATTAACCACTTTTCATGAAAATTTCCTCCTTATATTTGAATTCACTTTTATTATATAAATGAAAGAGAGGGGTCTACTTACAATTTTCTGGCTGTTTTTGGTGAAACTTATGAACATCATCGGTCATAAAGTGGTCAACTTGTATTCAAATTGTAATGTGACTGTAAAAAAACTGGATGCATCTTCATGTATAATAAGTGCAGAAACCAAATACGGAGGATTTCTTAATGAATAAAAAGCTTATCACGACAATCGTAACAGTAGCTAGTTTATTTTTAGCGTTTAGTTTCTCACATGGAGCAAGTGCAAAAAAAGTAAGCGGCAATATTACTTGGTATAATGGTGTAGGTAAAAAAGGTGCAGATGGAAAAAAACTTGGTCATTGGGATGCAGCAACTAAAATGGGATTTGACGTACCGAAAAAAGGTACAAAACTAAGAGTGACAACAAAAGCGAAACCACATAAAGTGATTACAGTATATAAGTATGATGTAGGTAGAATGCCAAACGCTGTATTAGACGTGAGTCCGAAAGCATTCAAAGCACTTGGCTATAAAACAAGTAAAGGTGTCGTAAAAGGACATTACACTTATTAAATACATAGACATGCAAAGAAGCGGGAAAAGTTTATTTTCTGGCTTCTTTTCTTGTAGAGAGGGTCTGAAAGTCAATGAAAAAATCAACGTGGTGGACTATAACGGGAGCCGCAGTGATTGCGGCAGTCATTTTTTTCATGCTAAAGCCGGCTCAAGAGGCGAAACATGGGGGAGAAGTCAAAACGAATCAAGATGCAAAAGACGAATTGCTTGTTTCATTTACGGATCAACAGTTAAACAATACATATTTTTTGCATGATCAGGCGCTTCATACGAAGAAACTAACAGCGTATCCTTCACTTGCTTATGATTCTACGAAACAGCTTTTATACTACACGTATACGGATGAAGATACGCAAAAAGTGAGTATTCGCGAATTGAATGTGAAAACTGATCAAGAAAAAACGCTGTTTACCAGTGAAGATTCAATTGATAGTATGAGGCTATCTGGTGACGGAAAGCAGTTGTATTTAAGGTATAACAAGGATTCAGGGGAGCAATTTTATGTAGCAGCTTTTGATTTGGAAAAACGCAAAGTGAAGATGTTGTACCCAGAAAAAAGCGATGATGATACGGTCAGTTCTTTTGCATATGATCCGACTTCAAACCTTTTGGCCATTCAGCATTATTCATTAAAAGAAGATTACCAGAAGACCGATGAAGCCAATGAAAAAGGGATGGATCCTGAACCAACGACCATGAAGATCACCCTTCAAACAGGTGAAAAGGGGAAACGGATTGCAAGCATTTTGCAAACGATCAATGATATTTCATTTTCACCAGATCACAAGAAATTGATTTATACAGAAATAAAGGTTCGAAAGGAAAAAGAAGTATCATCTATTAAGATGCTTGATATAGAAACGGGAAAAACGAATACACTTGTTAAAAACAGCCGGGATATGCATATTTTAAGTGCTGCACAGCCGCAATTCTCTACGGATGGTACATCTGTTTATTTCTTAGGTGTTGCAAAGAACGCAAAGGAATTAAAGGATGACACCGGACGAAAGGCGAAGGTAAGAACCATTTTTGAATACGATATAAAGCAGAGGAAGGTAGAAGCCGCTTGGGAGAAGGATGATGGGATTGTTAACAATTTCACTGTCAATCGTTAAAGGATGCGTTCAGTTATGTGATATAACTGGACGTTTTTTTATTTTGTCATTTGATATTAGGAGAAATATGTGAATTTGTACAGTAAAAGTCGTTTTTTCAGCAGGAAAGCGTGCGCTATTTTCATATTTTGCTGCTATGACATGGTAGGAAAATGGGAGTAAGATGAGTGGAAATAAAAAAACGAGAGGGCAGATGGCTTCTCGTTTTCTCTTATTTAGTTGGTGTTCTTGTCTAGTAAGTTTTGAAAAATGAATAGGGCATTAATAGAATGAGGAAATCCGGCAACTTTTGTACAGTGCTTAATAATTTCCATGACCTCTATGACAGAGAGTCCGATATGTAATGCTTGTTTAAAATGAGCTTTTAATTCTTCATCACAATCGCCTTTTGCGATAAGGGCAGATAATGTGCTGATCGCCTTCTGTTTTTCATCTAAAATGAAGTGATTGAATTCTTTTTGTTCACCGAGTTCAATTGTTAGTTGTTCAATGTTTGATCGAATGCTCTCGTTGTCATGAATTGAAAGCTTCTCCATTTTACCTGCCGCTGCTTTTTGTTTGACCTGGCAAGTCTCTTTTTCTTGATTCAAATTGAACTCCTCCGTTTTTTACCGTAATTTTCCATTTGTTCGCTCACCGTTTCTTATGTCTATTTTGATATAGGTAATGGGTATATAGTAGTATTATCGGTTTGTTACGTCAACTTTTTAAGTTTGAATGTACAAAGACATCTCATTAACTTTCTGCTCATGATCTAGCACCTGAAAGTCAAAAGGAAATAAAGGGCTAATGTATAGATGGCGTTTAGCCCTTTATCAATAACCTGTTCAATATATGATTCTACGCATGTGATGGAAGAGTGTTTTCATTTTTACTATATGATATCCATCGGCCGCATCATGTCATAATCTTCGTGCTCTAAAATATGACAATGCCACACATACCGTCCACTGTATGGGACAAATCGAGCGATGATCCGAATGACTTCACCAGCATGCGCCTGAATGGTGTCTTTATAGCCTTGTTCATGCAAAGGCGGTACTTCATTCGGTCCTGTATATACGATTTTTCCTGTCGATTGATAGACCTCTGTATCGAATGGCCTTCTGTCTATCACTCTGAATTGAACAAGGTGTAAATGAATGGGGTGTGTGCCCCTTGTTGGATTGACGATAGACCATACCTCTACACTGCCAAGTCGAGGATTTTCCGTGACGGGATCATTCCAAAATTGGTTATCTAGTAATAAAATAGGCCGGCCATATTTATCCTGCGTCCCACTAAGTATCAAAGTACGTTCTTTATCAGCTCGACTCGGCCGAAGCGGTGGAAGCTGCTTGGAGATTGGACGTAATGATTTAGGTGCTCTTCCTTTTAGCCGACGTGTGACTTTAAATTGCATAATGTTCGCATCTGTTTCTGGATTGATTTCCTGCCCGCAGTCTGCTTTATTCTTTAGAATGATCGTTTTGTTTTGATAAGCTGAAAAGTCGATAATCACATCGAAACGTTCAGCAGGTGCAATGCTAAAGGACTGGTGATGAACAGGTTTTGGTAAAAAGCCGCCATCAGATCCAATTTGCAAGATCGTAGCATCATTGTCTAAATGCAGCTCGTAAGTCCTTGTATTGGACGCATTTAATATGCGAAAACGGTATTTTCGAGGCTCTACTTCTAAATACGGCCATACTTTTCCATTGACCAAAATGGTCTCACCACAAAAAAAGGGCACGATGGAGGGGGCTGGAATATCACTATCTTCCGGCGTGTTGTTTGGTCTACTTGGGTAATACAGTGAGCCATCCTCCTGAAACGTACGGTCCATAATCATTAATGGAATATCATAATCATCTTTCGGTAATTCTAAGGACCTTTCAAAGGCATCTGAGATTAAGTAAAAGCCAGCTAAGCCTGCGTACACATTTAATCGCGTCAATGCCATCGCATGATCGTGATACCACAATGTGCATGCTTGCTGATGATTTGGGTATTCGTAAATTTGCCGCTCAAAGAAAGGACCGGTCGCTTCAAAGTCTCGTGAAAACCAAGCCTCTGGATAGCCGTCACTGCTAGGTGGTGTAACCCCGCCATGCAGATGAACGACCGTTTTGACTTCTGGTTCATCATGATGATTAGGGTGAATGGAGTGATCGACCGGCAGAAAGTGCTTCAGCGGTAGTTTATTCATCCACTTCACTTTTACTTTTTCATTTCGATTCGCTTTAATGGTTGGACCAGGCAAACTGCCATTATAGGTCCATAGCTTTGTTGGAGGGAGGTCTCTATGAACTTTTAAGAACACCTCCTCCATGGCGATTTCATAATAAGTTTGTTTTGGGTTCTTTTTAACGGGCTCCGCTACTTCTGGAATTGGCAGCTCGTCAACAAATTTTTCTAGGTTCATGTTGTCTAATCCTCACTTAACATTCAGTTTTATACATTATAAGTGCGGACATCAAAATAGGTGAATAAAATAAAAAAACCCTCTTTTCAGCAGGAGAATCAAGGGTGTTTATTTTCAAGAGCTGCATTTGTAGGCATTTTTTTATTCAGTTTAAAGGTAAAATAAGCAGCCAGTACACCAATGGTAATGATACTCGTCAAAATGAGCTGTGGTCTAAGCCCTTCCCCAATGACCCCGGCAAAATATGTCTTGGACATTACTTTATCTCCAAACATTTCTCTTCAATAGAGAATTTGTTTTTTAGAATGTTTTAAATTTTATCAAAATGAATTGTCATTCAGCATTGGACAGGTTATCAAAATGACATTTTAAACTTCTTAACGATGTTAAAAAGTTTAAAGAGTTTGAGAGATTATGTTCCCTCGATTTTCTCGGCTCATTCTTAAAAAAGCATAAGAAAGAAACGAGGAAAGCTGTGTCTTAAAATAAAATGATTCTGATAATTTATCAAAAGAATAATGTTGCTCTTATGTAAATGTCGGAGTGTATCGGATAAAGGTTGATGAGAGTAGGTCTTGAGGTCAATTAACATGATAAAAATAAGTTTGCTTAGGTCAACACATTTCAATGTAGCCTATTTTGCTGACGCAAGCGAATCATGTTGCTGTAGACCCACACGGACTTTGCTTTGTAAAATAAATAATAGAAAAGCTGTGTGTGAGGAGGCGCTGTACAACATGGAGCGCTATAATGAATTAAGACAAGGTGAAACAGGTGCATGGGTCAGCATCATTGCCTATTTGATCTTATCTGCTGTCAAACTCATCATTGGGTATGTGTTTCATTCAGAAGCTCTTTCGGCGGATGGATTGAATAATACGACAGATATTATTGCATCGCTTGCCGTGTTAATGGGGCTCCGTATTTCTCAGAAGCCACCTGATGAAGATCATCCATACGGTCATTTTAGGGCAGAAAATATTGCGTCCCTTGTAGCTTCCTTTATTATGATGCTTGTAGGGCTTCAGGTTTTGCTGAGTGCAGGCCAGTCGCTTTTCTCATCTGAGCATCAAACACCTGATATGATTGCGGCTTGGACGGCAGCAGGAAGTGCTGTTGTGATGTACGGTGTTTATATATACAACCGTAATCTGTCCAAACGGGTCAATAGCCAGGCTCTTTATGCAGCAGCAGCTGATAATAAATCAGATGCGTATGTGAGCATCGGTACATTTGTGGGGATCATCGCCTCACAATTTCAGCTGGCATGGATGGATACGCTTGTTGCATTTGTCATTGGCCTAATTATATGTAAAACGGCGTGGGACATTTTCAGAGATGCCTCTCATTCGTTAACCGACGGTTTTCATATAAAAGATATGTCGAAGTATAAAGAGACCATTGAGGCGACACCAGGAGTGGGCGATTTAAAGGATATTAAGGCTCGTTATCTTGGGAGTACGGTACATGTTGATGTGGTTGTTGAGGTAGAGCCGCACTTGAACATTTCAGAAAGCCATGATATTGCAGATGAAATCGAACGTAGGATGAAAAAAGAACATGATATTTTACACTCTCATGTTCATATGGAGCCAGCAAGTCGTCTAAAGAAATGAAGAAGTCTTTTCCATCGTGAGAAGACTTTTTTTCGTTTCTGCCGTGCGGATGTTTATGCAAATGCGTGTCGTATGGTAAAGTTAGACTATATGAAAATTGACGGAAACGTGATAGGAGGATCAGGATGGCATTTGATGAACCGATGCATTCAGATTTACAAAAAATTGTAGATAACATCAATAAAGTCATGGTTGGAAAAAAAGACATTGCGATATTAAGCCTTGTTGCGATATTGGCAAAGGGGCATGTGTTATTAGAGGATGTGCCTGGCGTTGGGAAGACAATGATGGTTCGTGCGTTGGCAAAATCAATTAGCTGTGAGTTTAAGCGGATCCAATTCACTCCTGACCTTTTGCCTTCAGATGTAACAGGTGTATCGATTTATAATAAAAAGACAAATGAGTTTGAATTCAGGCAAGGACCGATTATGGGGCAGATTATTTTGGCGGATGAAATCAACCGGACCTCTCCTAAAACACAATCAGCACTACTTGAAGCGATGGAGGAAGGCAGTGTCACAGTGGACGGTGAAACGATGCCACTTGCGAATCCTTTTTTTGTCATGGCCACGCAAAATCCTGTGGAATATGAAGGAACATATCCGCTGCCAGAAGCGCAAATGGACCGTTTTTTATTCAAGCTGCAGATGGGATATCCCACCATGCTGGAGGAGCTAGAGGTGCTCAACTTGCAAGAGAAGCAATCCCCGATCGACACGCTCCAAGCCGTGATAACGAAGGAGCATATCCATGCTTTGCAGCAAGCCGTACAGACAGTACATGTGGATGCATCCATTAAAGAATATATTGTGGAAATCGCCCAAGCAACGAGAAATCACCCCTCCGTTTATTTAGGTGTGAGTCCAAGGGGGTCGATTGCACTCATGAAGGTAGCGCAGGCATATGCGCTTTTGAATCAGCGGGATTTTGTGATTCCAGATGATGTGCAGTATTTGGCGCCCTATACATTGCCGCATCGAATGATTTTGACATCAGAAGCGACGTATGAAGGGAAGAAGGCGGAGACACTGCTACGACAGATGCTTGAGTATATTGGCGTACCAGTTCAAAAGTCGATGACTCAATGAAGTCACGTGACCGTTTATTTGTTTCATTATGGTTACGGGTTTTTATGCTCGTAATCCTCACTACGGCAGCCTTTTGCTATGCCATGTTTCAGGGGGGCTTTGTGAGTTGGTTCCTTTTTTATACATTTTTACCATATGCTTTGTATGCTTTGCTGTTTGCGCTTGTTCCGCTTCGCGCGACAGCCAAAAGGACATTGAAGCATACCAGGTTGAAGGCGGGGGAAATGTTGTATGTTGACCTTGAAATCAAGCGGTCGAATCCATTTCCGTATGTTTACGTCATTATTGAGGATTCGCCGGACACCTTCCACTTGCAGGAACAGATTGAAATGAAGAAAATGCTGTTCCCGTGGTTTCGGAAAACGTGGCGATTTTCTTATCAATTGAATGATATCGTGCGGGGGGAGCATCATTTGACAGCGATCAGAATCAAAACGGGCGATATGTTTGGTTTTGTTGAAAAAGAGGTGATCATTCCGTTAGAAAAAAAGCTCCTCGTCTATCCAAAGGTACTGGATTTTCCGGTTGAATCTGTTGAGTCAGTGAATGAAAATGGAGATAAAGCGGTTCACTCATGGGTAAATGAACCGATCAATGTGACAACAGGTGTGCGTGAATATCAGCAAGGAGACCGTTTTGCTTGGGTGGACTGGAAGACGACGGCCAAAAGAGGTCAGCTGATGACCAAGGAGTTTGAACAGAATCAGACAAAGGATCTTGTCGTATTTGCTGATTTTACGGATGAAGCCGTTTTTGAGACAGTGGTGTCTATTGCGGCATCTGTTCTCCAAATGGCTGTCAAAAAAGGGATGCCGGCAGGTCTCGTTCCTCTTGGAGATCAGCATGCCTTTCGTGTGAACCAAGGAGATCTGCATTTACAGGACATGCTCTATTATTTAACAAGGGTGCAGCACCGGCCTTCTCGATTATTAGAATTGAAATCGTTAGCAATGAGTGAATACCAGCACACAGGAAAATATGTCGTAACGGGTCATTTGCAGGAAGAGCTCGCTGCCAGTCTTCTTGGAAATCGAAACAGAAAGAACATCACCGTTCTTTTAGTGAAGAGAGCCGTTGACCGATTGACGGCAAAAGAAAAACAGCTTGTAGACCGGTTAAAAGCTTCTGGAATACGCACCACACTTTTATTTGAAGACCGGTTGCATGAAAGAATTGTGAGGTGACAAACATTTATGCTGCATACTCATCAGCGGCAGAGTCGTTTTGAGTTGTTCTTCTATTATTGTGTAGCATTTCTGCTGCTTTGGGAGTGGCTTCGTCCGCTTCAAGATTTAACAGAGACGAGTCATACGTCTTATTTCATTATTTTTATAGGGCTTACGAGTTTGTTCACTTTCTTTCGTCTGAAGTGGTATGTGACGTTTCCTATATGTGCTGGACTTATTCTACTTGCCTTATATTTGATCTTTTATCAATTAGAGACAAGCTATCCGGCTGCTTTATTTGCTGATATCAAAGATAATATCACTATAATGAGCATGGGAATGTGGAGTGACATGTATCCGTCTTTCCGCACATTGTTGTTTTATATTTTGCTTTGGCTGCTTGTGTATTTGCTTCATTATTGGGTCGTCTATCAGCAGCGCATCTTTTTCTTTTTACTCATGACGATTGTGTATGTCACAATCCTTGATACGTTTACACCTTATGACGCGACCTTTGCTATCGTTCGAATTATGGTGTTTGGCTTTTGTTTGCTTGGATTGCTGTATTTCGATCGACTGCGTTCGGCTGAAGGTGTGCGGGTGTCACAGAAAGCGCGTTTTCACTGGTTCTTGCCCATGCTGGCGCTTGTCCTCGTATCAGCGTTAATCGGTGCTTCTTTGCCAAAGTCTGAACCGAAATGGCCTGACCCTGTACCGTTTTTTAAGGCGGTCACGAATCAAGATGGAACAGCAGGGCAGAATAAGGTGGGATATAGTACGGACGATTCGTATCTTGGTGGGCCGTTTAGTGAGGACCGCACACCAGTATTTAAATGGAGCGGAAAGGAGCCTTCTTATTTTCGTGTAGAAACAAAAAGCATTTACACGGGGAAAGGCTGGGAGGATGCTTCAAATGATAATAAGCCTACTCAATTAAAAGACGACGATGTCCCAAATCGATGGTTTACCGAGCGTGTGAAAACAGAGGTTCATGAAACGAGAGTCGATATGGAGCCTGACTATCGATTTAATCATGCCGTTTATCCGATTGGTACGATCACACTGACGCCAATGGAAAACATCCCGCTGCAAATGATGGGCAAGACGGAAAAAATTGTGCCGTCTATTCAAAACCCGCCTAAAAATTTAGGGAACTATCAAATTAGCTTTTTATCACCTACATTTATCCTTGAGGATTTACAGCAGATTAAAGTGCCGACTAAGCAGCAGGTGAATCAGCAGGTTGGACGTGTTTATTTACAGCTTCCATCCTCATTGCCAGAGCGTGTGAAAACATTGGCAAACAGCTTAACGGAAACAAAGGATAATATGTACGATAAAGCAAAAGCGATTGAGGATTACTTAGAATCTGCGAAATTTTCATATGAAACGCAAAATGTCGCTGTGCCTGGACGTAATGAAGATTATGTGGATCAATTCTTATTTAAAACGATGATCGGCTATTGTGATAATTTTTCAACCTCTATGATTGTGATGCTTCGTTCGATCGGTATTCCGGCGAGATGGGTGAAAGGATATACGTCTGGTCAGTTATATGAAACACAAATCGATGGAAACAGTGTGTATGAAGTGACCAATAACAATGCACATTCATGGGTAGAGGTCTATTTTCCAAACCGGGGCTGGGTGACCTTTGAACCGACAAAAGGATTTATGAACCCAGAGACAATTACAAATGAAGCTGTTGCTAGCGATCAAACGGATGATCAAAAGGAAGACGAGGATCAGCCTACGTTTGATGATGCACGAGAAGATCAGCAGCCAGAACAGCCACGGCAGCAGGAGGAGCAACAGGCAGAGCCAAAGGAACAAACAGCTCAAACAAAGTCAAGTATGGTGTATGTTGGTTCGATCATGGGATATGTTGCAGGTGCTGTCTCCCTTCTTGGGTTCATCAGCTGGATGCTGTATCGATTCAGGGCAAGATGGCTGCTATTCTTCATTGTTCGAAAGGTGAAACGTCTGCCAGATGAGGAAGCCTTTTTCTATGCGTATGCTTCCTTACTAAAGCAGCTGAAGCGCAGGGGGATTGAAAAAAAGCCAGGTATGACGCTAAGAGAATTTGCTTCTTTGATAGATGGCAACGATGGAGATCATCACATGTCAGAGCTTACGCAGCTCTATGAGCGGGCGTTTTATCGACGAGAAGATGCGTCAGAACTTTGGCGGCAATCCGCAAAGTTATGGGAAAATTTAATAAACAAGAGATAGTCTTGACCGCGTACCTTCCTGTTGTTAGAATAGGTGAATATTAAAACCTTCTAAAATACATGAAATTGAAGCGTTCGGATATGAGTCTGGGCGCTTCAAAAGCGTGATTTCACACTGAGAGCAGGTTTTCTCCTCTCATTTTTTCTGTGCGTTTATAAAAAAACTATATTGGATATAGAGGTGACACCATGACAAATTTAGTAAATGAAATGATCTTGGTTCTCGATTTCGGCAGTCAGTACAATCAGTTGATCACACGCCGTATTCGTGAATTTGGTGTGTACAGTGAGCTTCATCCTCACAATTTAACTGCTGAAAAAATTAAAGAAATGGCGCCTAAAGGAATTATCCTTTCGGGTGGACCGAACAGTGTTTATGATGAAGGATCTTTCCGCTGTGATGAAAAGATTTTTGATCTAGGCATCCCGGTTCTAGGCATTTGCTACGGCATGCAGCTGATGACTCACTATTTCGGCGGGAAAGTAGAGGCGGCAAGCCAGCGTGAATATGGGAAAGCAGATATCCACATTAACGGAACTCCTGCTTTATTCAAAGACCTTCCGAATAAGCAAGTGGTTTGGATGAGCCATGGTGACCTTGTCGTTGAAGTACCAGAAGGCTTTACAGTGGATGCAACAAGTGCACATTGTCCAAACTCAGCGATAAGCTTAGCTGAGAAAAACTTCTATGGCGTTCAGTTCCATCCAGAGGTTCGTCACTCTGAGTACGGGAACGACCTATTGAAAAACTTTGTCTTCGGTGTGTGTGATTGTGAGGGCAAATGGTCCATGGAGAACTTCATTGAAATCGAAATGCAGAAAATCCGTGAAACAGTGGGCGACAAACAAGTATTGTGCGCACTAAGCGGCGGTGTGGATTCATCTGTTGTGGCAGTATTGATCCACAAAGCCATCGGCGATCAGCTGACATGTATTTTCGTTGACCACGGTCTTCTTCGTAAAGGCGAAGCAGAAGGGGTTATGAAAACATTTAGTGAAGGTTTCAACATGAACGTGATTAAAGTAGATGCGAAAGATCGTTTCTTAGACAAGTTAAAAGGTGTGTCTGATCCTGAGCAAAAACGTAAAATCATCGGGAACGAATTCATCTATGTATTCGATGATGAAGCGGACAAGCTAAAAGGAATCGACTACTTAGCACAAGGAACACTTTACACAGACATCATTGAGAGCGGAACAGCAACGGCACAAACAATCAAATCTCACCACAACGTAGGCGGTCTTCCAGAAGACATGCAGTTTGAATTGATTGAGCCACTCAATACCCTATTCAAGGATGAAGTCCGTGCCTTAGGGTCAGAGCTAGGCATTCCTGACGACATCGTCTGGAGACAGCCATTCCCAGGTCCAGGACTAGGTATCCGTGTACTAGGTGAAATTTCTGAAGAAAAACTAGAAATCGTCCGTGAATCTGATGCGATTCTCCGCGAAGAAATTGCTAACTTCGGCCTTGAGCGCGACATCTGGCAATACTTCACGGTCCTCCCAGACATCCGCAGCGTAGGTGTCATGGGTGACGCAAGAACATACGACTACACAATTGGTATCCGTGCTGTTACCTCTATTGATGGTATGACGAGTGACTGGGCAAGAATCCCTTGGGATGTGCTTGAGAAGATCTCAACTCGTATCGTCAACGAAGTAAAGCATATTAACCGCGTGGTGTATGATATTACGAGTAAGCCGCCTGCTACGATTGAGTGGGAGTAAATTGCCACTCTAAATTGAAGTGAGAAAGCCTATTTTACAGCGTTTTCTTGGAATGTAAAACGGATAACAAACACTAAAAATTAAATAATTTCCTGCCAAAAAACCTGCCAAGAAGTTTTTCAGCAGGTTTTTGTTTTATTTAGAATTAGTAAAATGCATGGAATTACTATTTTACAAACTCTTCTTTTAAGGAATAGAAAACTAAATTTGTGTATATTATTAATCTGTTATAACAAGTATCGCATTAATCGTTTTAGGAATTTCTGCTTTTATTGCACTCTGGCCATATGGGGAATCGCTACGTGGACCACAACACCAGCGAAACAATTACACCTCATCTCCCTCAAACCCCAAGCATCAGAACCGTGCTCAGCTTTAATACAGCCATCATGAACATTGGCATGATGCTCGGATCGTCAATTGGCGTCGTGATTATACAATATACAAAGATCACATATTTGAGCTGGATTGGCGGGTTAGCCAGCCTAGCTGCTTTGATGAATTCGTTATTAGTTCTATAGCAATCATTTGTTATTATTTCCGGCACCGCCAAGTAGTGGATCAAAGCTTTTTTTTACGTTTTTAAGGGAATAGAATTAGATGAGATTTTTCAAGCTATAAGACTAGGGACTAGCATGGGGATTTTTTAGTAACATCTAATAAAGATGATCATATAATCTCCATTACTAACCAATCACAAGACCAAAAAATTAAAACATCAAAAGGTATTAAGATTTTTGATACGTTTCAGGATGTAATAAAAATGTATGGGGAAGAATACAAAAATCTTTGGTTTGTAGAAGGGTATGAGACAGGAATTCAATATCAAGATAAAGATGAACGACTTCTCCTAGAATTTTTCTTTAATGAAGATAAATTGTACCGTATTGAAATAATTAAAAAGTAATGCGCTAAATTTTTGAGAGATTATACCTTGATTTTCCCTGTTGGGAACATTCGCTTTCATTTTGATGCTTACTCTGAGTTTCTTAGCGATTTCGAATGTTTTTCTAATTCAAGACAAGAAATATAAAGAACTAGATACGATTTTCCAATTTCGTTTAATAAGACGAATGAAGCGGACATTTCTTTGAAAAATGTTCGCTTTTCGTATTGTGTTTTAAAAATGAAGTTGGTACAATAGACACAGAAATCAAATAGATAGAAGTCGTATAATGGCGGGGATATGGCCCGCAAGTTTCTACCAAGCTACCGTAAATGGCTTGACTACGTCAATTCACACTCGTTTGATATAAATCATGCATTGTTCTTGTTTTATGTCACGTCTGAATTCACACTTGTAGTCAAGCGTCCCAAACTGTTGGGGCGTTTTTTATTTGACTTGTGAATGGGACAGACAAAAGCAAAAGGACATGAAGGGAGTCAGTTGGCTTTGAAAGAGTTTTTTCAGTTTGATGAGTTAGGAACGAATTATCGCAGAGAGATCATCGGCGGTTTAACGACATTTTTGTCGATGGCTTACATCTTGTTTGTCAATCCGATCACACTTGCTTTAGTGGCAGTACCGGATTTTCCAGATAAATTACGAATTGATCAGGGGGCTGTCTTTACAGCTACGGCGTTAGCTTCTGCAGCAGGGTGTTTCCTGATGGGATTGATCGCCAGGTATCCGATTGCGATTGCACCAGGTATGGGGCTGAATGCGTTCTTCGCCTTCTCGGTCGTTCTTGGCATGGGCATCTCATGGCAGGCGGCATTATCAGGTGTTTTTGTTTCAGGATTGATTTTCGTTGCACTTTCTTTAACAGGTCTCCGTGAAAAAATCATCAATGCCATTCCGGCTGATCTGAAGCTGGCTGTTGGTGCTGGTATTGGTTTGTTCATTACGTTTGTGGGTCTGCAAGGCTCTGGCATTATCGCCAATAATGATAATACACTCGTTTCTATTGGAAACATTCATAGTGGTCCTGTGCTGTTAACGGTGTTTGGTATTGTTGTAACTGTCATTTTAATGGTTCTTCGAGTGAATGCAGGTGTCTTCATTGGGATGCTTGTGACGGCTATTGCAGGGATGATTTTTGGTCTTGTGCCAATACCATCTCAAATTGTAGGAAGTATTCCAAGTTTATCTCCGACCTTTGGTCAAGCCTTGATTCACTTACCAGAGATCTTCTCGATCCAAATGCTTGTTGTCATTTTAACGTTCCTGTTCGTTGGGTTCTTTGATACAGCTGGTACACTTGTGGCTGTTGCAACACAAGCTGGTTTAATGAAAAATAATGAGCTGCCGCGTGCAGGAAGAGCCCTGCTAGCGGATTCTTCTTCTATCGTTGTAGGTTCTGTCCTTGGAACATCAACCACGACGTCTTATGTTGAATCTAGCTCAGGTGTTGCAGCTGGTGCTCGTTCTGGTTTTGCAGCAGTCGTGACAGGTATCTTCTTCTTGCTTGCGATGTTCTTCTCACCACTTTTATCTGTCGTCACGTCGAATGTGACCGCACCTGCCTTGATCATTGTCGGGGTATTGATGGTAGCACCGCTTGCAAAGATTGCATGGGATCGTTTTGAAATTGCGGTACCAGCCTTCCTCACGATGATTATGATGCCACTCACATACAGCATTGCGACAGGGATTGCGATTGGTTTCATTTTCTATCCCATTACAATGATCTTTAAAGGAAAAGCAAAAGAAGTACATCCAATTATGTACGGATTGTTTGTCATCTTTATTCTATATTTTGCTTTCTTAAATCATTAATTGTAGACAAAGGGTTTGTCTACACGCTGAAGCAGCAGCTCATGGAAGCTGCTGTTTTTTGTTTTGTCTTATTTTCTTGCCATTTTAAAACCTCTGCTGCCTTTTATCCGTCTAATCGTATGAAGGTCAAGGAATCTTGACTGAATCGAGAGACTCCGCTACTTTAGTTAGGAGTCATCCGGACAGGTCACTTCATTGAGCTTGTTCGGATTGGGTTGGGATAGGAGTTGATATGAGGTGTTAGAGAAAGATCAAGAGCAAGTCACACCTGAAATGAAAAATGAAGAGCCATCAATAGATCAAGAAACAAGACAATCTCGCCTCAGCCGCAGCGCTGCAAAACGAGGAAGAACCTCAAAAGCACATGATGATGAGCGTTCAGCCATTCAGCGCATAATGAGAAGTGTAGGCGGTGCGTTTCAGCGTTATGGTTCATATGGACTTGCGATGTTAAAATCCCCGAGTCAAGGCATGAATCAAGCGGAAACATTACGCATGAAGTATGCCTGGATTTCAATTGTGTTATTCAGCGTGTTTTTTGCTTTAGGCAACTATGTTCAATTAAAGGCATCAAAGACCCGTTTATTAGGCTTTGGCATTCATTATTCCTTTGGTGAAGCTTTTTTGAATGTAGCTATCTTTACACTCATCCTGTTGACATTGATGATGCTTACGGTCTGGGTGCTCAGCAAGTACATGTTGAAAGGAAACATATCGCTGAAAGAAGTCATTATGAAGTTTGGAGCGGCGCTTGTGCCGGTGCTTCTTTTATCTATCTTTTGGCTTGTGTTTTCCATACTGAATATTCCATATGTAACAGTTATTTTATCCATGATGATATTTTTCGGTCTTCAGTTGATTGCAGTTGTGCTCTTTCGCTCGATTCAATCAGAGCATAAAGCCGTCCGTGGAGATTTAATGTATGCTGGCTGGGTATTTTTATTGGTTGAGTTGATGATCATTGCACTGCTCTGGAGCATTGTTGGAGAGTATTTGATTCCATCACTTGTGCCTGTCCGATTTGGATAAAACACGCTGAAAAGAAGACAAAGGGCTAAAATAAAGATCATTTTAGCCCTTTGTCAAAAATCTAAAACCTCCTTTTTTTGAAAAGGAGGTTTTCATGTTGAGAAGAGGAAAAAACGGGTACACTCTTGGTATTACAATCCTCCCTTGTTGTCGAAAGATATAGGTGTTTTTCTGGCGCAAATTTGATTGTATCAAGGTTTGTTCTCTAGTAGAATATGGGGTGCTTTATTTGATTTTTAGTGCAGGGGGTGCGAATCGTGCTTCAACTACTTTTATCCAATGCGTTCACCATGGTTTTAATCATTTTAGTGATTAACATTGTCTATGTCTCTTTTTCCACCATGCGTTTGATTTTAACAATGAAAGGCAGACGGTACGTAGCTGCTTTTGCTGGTACAGTCGAAATGCTCATTTATGTCATTGGTTTAAGTATCGTACTCGATAACTTAGATCAAGTACAAAATGTCATTGCATATGCAATAGGTTATGGGATTGGGATCATTGTCGGGATGAAAATTGAAGAGAAGCTGGCACTTGGCTACATTACTGTGAATGTGATTACAAAAGAATTGGATCTAGATCTCCCAAGACAATTGAGAGAAAAGGGATATGGTGTCACCAACTGGGTAGTAGGCGGTCTTGAAGGAGACCGGACAGCGATGCAAATTTTAACACCGAGAAAATATGAACTGCAATTATATGAAACGATTAAAACGCTTGATTCAAAGGCGTTTATTATCTCATATGAGCCCAAATCGATTCATGGCGGCTTCTGGGTGAAGGCTGTGAAGAAAAGGAGAATTAAAGAATGACCGCAAAACCAAAGAAGAAGAGATTCTATGTAGAAGACAACATGACGATTGATCAAGTGTTGTCCCAGATGGCAGAGGAAGGCTACTCGCCTGTCCGTCGAATGGAGGAGCCGATCTTTCAGGAAAAGAAGAAAAATGGGTCGATTCAGATCATTCCGATTGGGAAAAAAATCGTATTTGAAGGAAAAATAGTCTAAATCCGAACATTAGAACGACGACTTCATAGATTGTTCGATAAATCCGTTGACATCATGAACATCCGTTGTTAAGATAAACATGAAATCAAAACACGAACCTCATATAATCTTGGGAATATGGCCCATAAGTTTCTACCCAGTTACCATAAATGACTGGACTATGCAGGATAGTGAACAAAACTGACATGGCTTTTTAAAAGCGAACAGCGCTTACCATGGCCCGGTTTGTGTTGCTTCCTAACAATGCAATACAAATCGGGTCTTTTTGTTCGGCGTTTGACATGCTGCTTAGGTTTGGGGAGCGTGTCAAACGATACAAAATCGAATATCAGCTTAAAGGTGGGGACAAAATGAAGCCGCTTGTAGGTGTCATCATGGGAAGTACATCTGATTGGGAAACAATGAAAAATGCGTGCGATATCTTAGAGGAACTAGACATTCTGTATGAAAAACAGGTAGTATCCGCACATCGGACACCTGACTTAATGTTTGAATATGCGACTGAAGCAAGAGGTAAAGGACTAAAAGTCATTATTGCCGGTGCTGGAGGCGCAGCACATTTACCGGGGATGGTCGCAGCAAAAACGACACTGCCGGTCATTGGTGTGCCCGTTCAATCAAAGGCACTGAATGGGCTGGATTCCTTATTATCCATCGTTCAAATGCCAGGCGGTGTGCCAGTTGCCTCAGTGGCTATTGGCAAAGCCGGTGCAACAAATGCTGGCCTCTTAGCCGCACAAATGATCTCAGCATTTGATGAAACAATTGCAGCTCGTCTTGAAGAAAGAAGAGAACAAACAAAACAGACTGTACTAGAAAGCAGTGATCAGCTTGGCTAAGCAGACCATTTTTCCAAACGCAACCATTGGTATTATCGGCGGAGGACAGCTTGGCAGATACATGGCCGTTAGCGCAAAGCAAATGGGGTACTGGGCAGCTGCCCTAGACCCAGTCACACAATCTCCATGTGGACAGGTTGCTGATACAGAAATCACAGCAGCATATAGTGATCTTGAAGCGATTCGAAAGCTAGCAGAAATCAGCGATGTGGTGACTTATGAGTTTGAAAATATTGATTATGATGCACTCAATCAACTGAAGGAAGAGGCCTATTTACCACAAGGAAGCGAAATTCTTCTTTTAACTCAAAACCGTGAAACCGAGAAAAAAGGGATTGTAGACGCAGGCTGTGAAGTAGCACCTTATCGCATCATTCATGATGAAAAGGAGCTAGAAGACGCAGCGAACGTGATTGGATTGCCCGCCGTGCTGAAAACATGCCGGGGCGGTTACGACGGAAAAGGACAGTACGTGATCAAAGAGAAGGGTCAGCTTCAAGAAGCAGCCGCATTGCTCTCGCATGGAACATGTATTTTAGAAAGCTGGGTCCCATTTCAAATGGAACTGTCCGTTATCGTCACGCGTTCTGTTCATGGGGAAATTGCGGTATTCCCAGTCGCTGAGAACATTCATAAGCACAATATTTTATTCCAAAGCATCGTGCCTGCAAGGGTAGATGACAGCATTCAGGAGAAGGCGAAGGAGCTGGCAACGAAACTTGCTGAAAAGCTGGGGTTAGTCGGTACGCTTGCTGTAGAACTGTTCCTGACAAACGAAGGAAAGCTACTAGTCAATGAACTGGCACCACGCCCGCATAATTCGGGTCATTATACACTCGATTTATGTGAGACCAGTCAGTTTGAACAGCACATTCGTGCGATATGTGGGTTGCCACTTGGCGGTACAGCCCTTTTATCAGAGGGCATGATGGTGAACTTACTGGGCGATGAAGTGGACATCCCAAAAGAGCATCCTGAGCTTTTAAAGGAAGCGAAGCTCTATCTATATGGAAAGCATGAAGTGAAAGCCGGCCGCAAAATGGGGCATATGACGTTTATGAAAAAGCTCGAAGATGAATGGATGATAAACATCACAAAGATATGGACTGAAAGAGATGGAGGAAACGGGAAATGATCGAACGTTACGCACGACCAGAAATGTCAGCAATCTGGACAGAGGAAAACAAATTTAACGCATGGCTTGAAGTAGAAATTCTCGCTTGTGAAGCTTGGGCAGAACTTGGCATTATTCCGAAAGAAGACGTTGTGACGATGCGCAAGAATGCAAGCTTTGATATTGGACGTATTTTAGAGATCGAACAAGACACGCGCCACGACGTGGTTGCCTTTACGCGTGCTGTATCTGAATCTCTAGGAGAAGAAAGAAAGTGGGTTCATTACGGATTAACATCTACAGACGTGGTGGATACGGCGCTTTCATATCTATTAAAACAGGCGAACGATATCTTGCTCGAGGACATTGAGAGATTTGTTGATATATTAAAAGAAAAAGCAAAAGAGCACAAATATACCGTCATGATGGGCCGTACACACGGTGTACATGCTGAACCGACAACATTTGGCCTGAAGCTTGCTCTTTGGTACGAAGAAATGAAGCGTAACTTAGAACGTTTTAAACATGCAAAAGCTGGCATCGAATACGGCAAAATCTCTGGTGCTGTTGGCACATATGCGAACATCGACCCGTTTGTTGAGCAATATGTATGTGAGAAACTTGGCATCAAAGCTGCACCAATTTCAACCCAAACCTTGCAGCGTGATCGTCATGCAGATTACATGGCAACTCTTGCTTTAGTCGCCACAAGCATTGAGAAATTTGCTGTTGAAATTCGTGGTCTTCAAAAGAGTGAAACACGTGAAGTAGAAGAGTTCTTTGCAAAAGGACAAAAAGGATCATCCGCTATGCCGCATAAACGGAACCCAATCGGCTCTGAAAATATGACTGGAATTGCCCGTGTCATCCGTGGTTACATGCTGACAGCCTATGAAAATGTACCGCTTTGGCATGAGCGTGATATTTCTCATTCATCTGCTGAACGCATCATCTTACCAGATGCAACGATTGCACTAAACTATATGCTGGATCGTTTCTCCAACATTGTGAAGAACTTGACGGTCTTCCCTGAGAATATGAAACGCAACATGGATCGCACACTTGGCTTGATCTACTCTCAGCGTGTCCTTCTCGCGTTAATTGATACAGGCATGGCACGTGAAGAAGCGTATGATACTGTTCAGCCAAAGGCGATGGAAGCATGGGAAAAGCAAGTGCCATTCCGTTCTTTAGTAGAAGCAGAAGAGAAAATCACATCACGCCTAACACCTGAACAAATCGCTGACTGCTTCAATTACAACTATCACTTGAAAAATGTCGATATGATTTTCGAGCGTCTAGGTCTTGTGTAAGAAATGGACCGCCTGCTAGTTAGGTGGCCAATCTTGAAAATTGCCAATATTCAAATTAGGAGGCCGATCTGAATGACTGTGAAACAAGAACTTCTCTACGAAGGCAAAGCGAAAAAAATCTATCAGACCGATGACGAGCATATTTTATATGTTGAATATAAAGATTCAGCCACAGCATTTAACGGTGAAAAGAAAGCGGAAATCGAAGGCAAAGGTCGACTGAACAATGAAATTTCAAGCTTAATCTTTCAAATGCTGCATGAGAAAGGGATCAACAATCACTTTTTAAAACGCCTCTCTGAAACAGAACAGCTCATTCAAAAGGTCCAAATTGTACCGCTTGAAGTGGTTGTACGAAACGTTGTGGCAGGCAGTATGTCAAAACGCCTCGGCATTCCAGAGGGAACGAAACTGGAAAAGCCATTAATCGAGTTTTACTACAAGGATGATGCACTCGGTGATCCGCTCATTACAGAAGATCATATTTGCATATTACATGCAGCGGCACCTGAGCAGGTGGAGGAAATGAAACAGATCACAAGACAAGTGAATGAAGAGTTAAAACAAATCTTCTCAGATTGCCATGTAAATTTAATTGATTTCAAGCTTGAATTCGGTATAAATCACGAGAATCGTATTTTGCTAGCTGATGAGATTTCTCCTGATACGTGCAGGCTTTGGGACAAAGACACAAACGAAAAGCTTGATAAAGACGTGTTCAGACGAAACCTGGGTGGCTTAACGAATGCATACGAAGAAATTTTCAAAAGACTTGGAGGCCATAAACATGTATAAAGTGAAAATTTTTGTCAGCTTAAAAGAGAGCGTTCTTGATCCACAAGGAAGTGCCGTGCAGCACGCTTTGCACAGCATGTCCTATCAGGAAGTAAAGGATGTCCGTATCGGGAAATACATGGAGCTTGTCATTGAAAAATCAGATCGTGATTTAGACACAGTGGTAAAAGAAATGTGTGAAAAATTACTTGCCAACACGGTAATTGAAGATTACCGCTATGAGGTGGAGGAGGTTATCGCACAGTGAAGTTTGCAGTGATCGTTTTGCCTGGCTCTAACTGTGATATCGATATGTACCATGCGATTCAAAATGAGTTAGATGAACAAGTTGAATATGTATGGCACGACGAAACGAGCCTTGACGGATTTGACGGTATACTCGTACCAGGCGGTTTCTCTTATGGGGATTACTTAAGATGCGGTGCAATTGCTCGTTTCTCTAACATCATGCCGGCTGTGAAGAAAGCAGCTGAGGAAGGAAAGCCTGTTCTGGGTGTTTGTAACGGGTTTCAAATTCTTCAGGAGCTTGGCATTCTTCCAGGTGCGATGAGACGAAATAAAGACCTGAAATTTATCTGCCGTCCAGTTGAACTCATTGTAGAGAACAACGATACGCAATTTACAAGCGGCTATCAAAAAGGCGAATCCATTACTATTCCTGTTGCACACGGTGAAGGCAACTTCTACTGTGACGAAGATACATTAACGAAGCTCATTGAACAAGGCCAAATCGCTTTCACTTATGGAGATGATATTAACGGTAGTACAAATCGAATTGCAGGTATAACGAATGAGCAGGGCAATGTACTCGGCATGATGCCGCACCCTGAGCGCGCGGTTGATTCATTACTAGGCAGCCCAGACGGACTTAAGTTGTTTCAATCTATCGTGAAAAATTGGAGGGACACTCATGTCACTACTGCTTGAACCAAGTCACAAGCAAATTAAAGAAGAGAAATTGTATCAGCAAATGGGATTGAGTGATGAAGAATTCGCTTTAATCGAATCTATTATTGGCAGGCTGCCGAACTACACAGAAACAGGTATCTTTTCTGTTATGTGGTCTGAGCATTGCAGTTATAAAAACTCAAAGCCTGTTTTAAGCAAGTTCCCGACAAAAGGAGAACATGTTCTTCAAGGTCCTGGGGAAGGCGCTGGAATCGTTGATATTGGAGACAACCAAGCCG
Organism: Bacillus sp. FJAT-53060; assembly: GCF_037104745.1. NCBI lineage: Bacteria > Bacillati > Bacillota > Bacilli > Caryophanales > Bacillaceae > Bacillus > Bacillus sp. FJAT-53060. The sequence goes on along the minus strand of NZ_JBAWSW010000005.1, from coordinate 75,405 downwards.
TTGTATTTAAAATCGAATCACATAACCATCCTTCTGCGATTGAACCGTATCAAGGAGCAGCAACAGGTGTCGGCGGGATTATCCGTGATGTATTCTCTATGGGTGCGCGTCCAATTGCTGTATTAAACTCTCTTCGTTTTGGTGAACTGACTTCACCGCGCGTGAAGTACTTGTTTGAAGAAGTAGTGGCAGGAATCGCAGGTTATGGAAACTGTATCGGTATTCCAACAGTCGGCGGAGAGGTTCATTTTGATCAAAGTTATGAAGGCAACCCGCTCGTCAACGCGATGTGTGTTGGATTAATCAACCATGAGGACATCAAAAAAGGGCAGGCCAAAGGTGTTGGCAATACGGTCATGTACGTAGGTGCCAAAACTGGACGTGACGGGATTCACGGCGCCACATTTGCCTCTGAAGAATTTTCTGATGAATCAGAAGAAAAGCGTTCAGCTGTTCAAGTAGGAGATCCGTTCATGGAAAAGCTATTGCTTGAAGCGTGCCTTGAAGTCATTAAAAATGATGCGCTCGTTGGCATTCAAGATATGGGAGCAGCTGGTTTAACAAGCTCAAGTGCGGAAATGGCAAGTAAAGCAGGTTCTGGTATTGAGATGAACCTAGACCTCATTCCGCAGCGTGAAACTGGCATGTCTGCATACGAAATGATGCTGTCTGAATCTCAAGAGAGAATGCTTTTGGTCATTGAAAAAGGCCGTGAGCAAGAAATTATCGATATCTTTGAAAAATATGATCTTGAAGCTATCTCAGTCGGTCATGTGACAGACGATAAAATGCTTCGTTTAATCCATCAAGGTGAAGTGGTTTGTGAGCTTCCTGTTGATGCACTTGCAGAAGAAGCACCGGTTTATCACAAGCCGTCAAGTGAGCCTGCATACTATCGTGAGTTCTTAGAAACAAAAGTCGAAGCACCTGACATGACAGATGCAGCAGATACGTTAAAACAGCTCCTTCAGCAGCCCACGATTGCAAGTAAAGAATGGGTCTATGATCAATACGACTACATGGTTCGGACAAATACAGTCGTTGCACCGGGCTCTGATGCAGGTGTTCTAAGAATTCGTGGAACGAAAAAAGCCCTTGCGATGACAACAGATTGTAACGCACGTTATCTCTATCTTGACCCAGAGGTCGGCGGTAAGATTGCAGTGGCAGAAGCAGCACGTAACATTGTCTGCTCAGGCGCTCGTCCTCTTGCAGTGACAGATAACCTGAACTTCGGTAACCCTGAGAAACCAGAAATCTTCTGGCAGATTGAAAAGTCTGCTGACGGTATTAGCGAAGCTTGCCGCACATTAAGCACGCCGGTGATCGGTGGTAACGTCTCTTTATACAATGAATCAAATGGAACAGCCATTTACCCAACACCAGTCATTGGAATGGTTGGTTTGGTTGAAGATACAGCTCATATTACGACTCAATCGTTTCAGCAGGAAGGCGATGTGATTTTCGTCATTGGTGAAACGAAGGAAGAATTTGCAGGCAGTGAGCTTCAAAAAATGACAGAAGGCCGTATCTACGGAAAAGCGCCAGAAATTGATTTGGATGTAGAACTTGCACGTCAAGAAGCCCTTCTAGCAGCGATTCAAAACGGACTTGTTCAATCAGCACATGATGTGTCTGAAGGCGGTCTTGGTGTAGCACTTGCTGAAAGTACGTTTGGAACAGACGGTCTTGGCGCCGATATCCAGATCGATCTAAAGAGTGCAGCATCATTATTCAGTGAATCGCAGTCACGTTTTGTCGTAACAGTTAAACCAGAAAACCGTGAAGCATTTGCTGCGGCTGTGAAAGATGCGAAAGAAGTCGGAACGGTCACAAATGATGGTGTATTGGCCGTCAAAAATCAAGAAGGACAACAATGGATTCATGCAGCGGTCAACGAACTTGAACGTGCATGGAAAGGAGCGATCCCATGCTTGCTGAAATCAGAGGCTTAAACGAAGAGTGTGGTGTCTTTGGGGTTTGGGGGCACAAAGAAGCCCCGCAAATCACATATTACGGATTGCATAGTCTTCAGCACCGAGGACAAGAAGGTGCGGGAATCATTGCAACAGATGGTGAAAACCTGACGTCACACAAAGGCCTTGGACTGATTACGGAAGTGTTCCAAAATGGTGAGCTAAAGGATTTAACGGGAAAAGGTGCGATCGGACACGTTCGGTATGCGACAGCAGGCGGAGGCGGCTTTGAAAATGTGCAGCCCCTCTTCTTCCGCTCGCAAAATAACGGCAGTCTTGCCCTTGCTCATAATGGGAACTTAGTGAATGCAACGCAATTAAAGCAGCAGCTAGAGAACCAGGGAAGCATTTTCCAAACTTCCTCTGATACCGAAGTGCTGGCTCACTTAATCAAGCGCAGTGGGTATGTTGATTTGAAGGATCAAATCAAAAATGCTCTGTCTATGCTTAAAGGAGCATATGCTTTCTTAATTATGACGGAAACAGAAATGATCGTGGCGCTTGATCCGAATGGCTTACGTCCACTTTCACTTGGTGTGCTTGGAGACGCTTATGTTGTCGCTTCTGAAACATGTGCATTTGACGTCGTCGGCGCAACGTATTTAAGAGATGTGGAGCCTGGCGAAATGCTGATCATGAATGATGAAGGGTTGAAATCTGAGCGCTTCTCTATGAACATTAACCGTAGCATGTGTAGCTTGGAATATATTTATTTCTCAAGACCTGACAGCAACATCAACGGCATCAACGTGCATAGTGCGAGAAAGAATCTTGGCAAGAAGCTTGCAGAAGAAGCGCATGTGGAAGCAGACGTCGTGACAGGTGTACCAGATTCCAGTATTTCTGCAGCGATTGGCTATGCCGAAGCGACAGGCATTCCATATGAGCTTGGTTTAATTAAAAACCGTTATGTCGGCCGGACATTTATTCAGCCGTCTCAATCATTGCGTGAGCAGGGCGTGCGAATGAAGCTGTCTGCTGTGCGCGGGGTTGTCGAAGGAAAGCGTGTCGTCATGGTGGATGATTCCATCGTACGCGGAACAACAAGCCGCCGAATTGTCACGATGCTAAGAGAAGCGGGGGCAACTGAAGTACATGTACGCATTAGTTCACCGCCAATTTCTCATCCGTGTTTTTATGGAATTGATACGTCCACACACGAAGAGCTAATTGCCTCTTCTCATTCAGTTGAAGAAATTAGACAGGAAATCGGTGCAGACTCCATTGCATTTTTATCTGTAGACGGTTTAATGGACGGGATTGGAAGAAAGTATGATGATCCGCAGCGTGGTCAATGCTTAGCATGCTTTACTGGAAAATACCCGACTGAAATTTATGAAGACACTGTCCTTCCGCATGTGAAGGAAACAGTCCTGACGAAATAATCGAATAATGGAGCAGCAGTCAAGATGATTTGATATGCTGCTCTTTCATTCTGCCGACAATAAATGGAAGTTAAGCAGCTAAAAGGAGTGAATGGGATGTCAGAAGCATATAAAAACGCCGGTGTCGACATCGAAGCAGGATACGAAGCCGTCAAACGAATGAAAACACACGTAGAACGTACAAAAAGAGCAGGAGTAATGGGCGTTCTAGGCGGCTTTGGCGGTATGTTTGATTTATCTGAGCTGCCATACAAAAAGCCCGTCCTTATCTCAGGAACAGATGGTGTTGGCACGAAATTAAAGCTTGCTTTTTTAATGGATAAGCACGATACAATCGGCGTAGATGCAGTTGCTATGTGTGTTAACGATGTGCTTGCACAAGGGGCAGAGCCGCTTTTTTTCTTAGATTACTTAGCAGTCGGAAAAGCAGATCCTTTGAAAATTGAATCGATTGTCAAAGGTGTGGCTGATGGATGCGAGCAATCTGGTTCAGCACTTGTCGGCGGAGAGACAGCAGAAATGCCGGGTCTTTACTCAGAAGAAGAATATGATATTGCTGGTTTTTCTGTAGGAGTCGTTGAAAAGAATGAAATCGTAACAGGAGACAGCATCAAAGAGGGACATTTGTTGATCGGACTCAGTTCAAGTGGGATTCATAGTAATGGCTACTCTCTTGTACGCCAAGTATTGCTCGAAGACGCCGGTCTTGACCTTCATCAAATATATGAGCCTTTTACAAGACCGCTTGGAGAAGAGCTTCTTGAACCGACGAAAATCTATGTAAAGCCAGTTCTCAAACAAGTGAAAGCCGGCAAGGTTGACGGCATGGCACATGTGACAGGCGGTGGCTTTATTGAGAATTTACCACGTATGCTGCCGGAAGGGCTTGGCATTGAGATTGATAACGGCTCATGGCCAGTACCACCTATTTTCTCTTTTATTCAGGAAAAAGGACAATTGAAGGTAGAAGAGATGTTCAACGTGTTTAATATGGGTATCGGCTTTGTCTTAGCAGTAAAAGAGGATCATTTAGTGGATGTCATCAGTGGACTTGAACAAGACGGGGAGAAAGCATTTCTGATCGGACGAGTTCAAAAAGGAGAAGGCGTCACTTTCGGCGGTGGAAGTCTCTCATGAAGAAGTTTGCGATCTTCGCCTCTGGAAGCGGGACAAATTTTCAAGCCATTATTGATACGTTAAAAGAAGAGCAGTGGCAGGCAGAGGCCGCCATAGTGATTTGTGATAAAGCGGGTGCGAAGGTGCTGAAGCGGGCAGAGAAAGAGGGCATTCCGTCCTTTGCTTTTACGCCTAAAGATTTTCCTAGTAAAGCGGCTTTTGAACAAACCATTATTGAACAGCTTAAGCTGCATGAAGTGGAATGGATTTTCCTCGCTGGGTATATGAGACTGATTGGGCCGACATTACTCGAAGCATTCAGAGGGAAAATCGTAAATATTCACCCTTCCTTACTTCCAGCATTCCCAGGGCTTGATGCCATTGGGCAAGCCTATCAAGCAGGGGTCAAAGTGGCAGGAATCACCGTTCATTATGTCGATGAGGGCATGGATACCGGACCAATTATTGAACAAGCTGCAATTCATATTGAACAAGGGGAAGACCTTGAATCGATTGAAAAAAGAATGCACGAACTAGAACACACACTATATCCAAAAGTGATCAAATCACTTTTAGAATTATCTTAGATGAGGTGACAAAGGCATGACGATCAAACGCGCATTAATCAGTGTTTCAGACAAAATGAATCTTGTACCTTTTGTGAAAGAATTAACAGAACTTGGCGTTGAAGTGATTTCAACTGGAGGTACACACAAGCTTCTTCAAGAGAACGGTATTGAAGTCATTGGGATTTCTGAAGTGACTGGATTCCCAGAAATCATGGACGGACGACTCAAAACACTTCACCCAACCATTCATGGTGGTCTATTAGCAGTGAGAGAAAACGATGAGCACATGGCACAGATTGAAAAGCACGGCATTCAGCCGATTGATCTTGTTGTCGTGAATCTATATCCATTCAAAGAGACGATCTCAAAAGACGATGTGACGTATGAAGAAGCGATTGAAAACATTGATATTGGGGGGCCGGGAATGCTTCGTGCTGCATCTAAAAATCATCAAGACGTGACTGTCATTGTGGATCCTCGTGATTATGATGCAGTGGTTCAGCAAATCAAAGAAGGCGGCGTGTCGCTTAAGAAAAAACGTGAGCTTGCGGCAAAGGTATTCCGTCATACAGCTGCTTACGATGCCCTCATTGCGGATTATTTAACGAACTATGTTGGCGAAACGGAGCCAGAACAGTTCACTGTCACGTTTGAGAAAAAACAATCCCTTCGTTATGGAGAAAACCCGCATCAAGCGGCTACTTTCTATGAAAATGCGCTTCCAAGCAAAGGGTCTTTGGCAACAGCGACGCAATTACATGGAAAAGAACTTTCCTACAACAATATCAAAGATGCCGATTCAGCTCTTCAAATCGTACGTGAATTCTCGGAGCCAGCAGCTGTTGCTGTGAAGCATATGAACCCATGTGGTGCTGGTACAGGGGAAAACATTGCAGAGGCATTTGACCGTGCATTCAAAGCAGATGAAACATCTATTTTCGGCGGCATTGTTGCGCTTAACCGTGAAGTAGACAAACAAACGGCTGAAGTTTTGCATACGATTTTCTTAGAAATTATCATTGCTCCTTCATTTAGCCAAGAAGCGCTTAACGTGTTAACAGCGAAAAAGAACCTTCGTTTATTAACACTAGATGTAGAAGCGGATCTCGAGAAAAAAGAAAAGCAGCTGACGAGTGTCCATGGCGGACTACTCGTTCAGGATATCGACACTTATGGCTTAGATGAAGCAACGATCTCTATTCCAACGAAAAGAGAACCAACTGAAGATGAATGGAAAGACTTAAAGCTCGCCTGGAAAGTCGTCAAGCATGTCAAATCAAACGCCATTGTCCTTGCGAAGGATCAAATGACAGCAGGTATCGGCGCTGGTCAAATGAACCGTGTCGGCTCGGCTAACATTGCGATTGAGCAAGCAGGTGAAAAGGCAAAAGGAAGCGCACTAGGCTCTGATGCTTTCTTCCCAATGGGCGATACAGTAGAAGCTGCTGCAAAGGCAGGTGTAACAGCGATTATTCAGCCAGGCGGATCGATTCGTGATGAAGAATCGATTTTAAAGGCAGATGAATACGGCATCGCCATGGTCTTCACTGGCGTTAGACATTTCAAACATTAAGGGGATGACAGTGTGAACATATTAATTATCGGCAGAGGCGGAAGAGAGCATACCATCGCATGGAAAGTGAATCAAAGTGCGCTTGTCAGCCAAGTATTTGTCGCACCTGGCAATGATGGAATGACAGGTGTCGCAAGCCTTGTACCGATCGACGAAGGTGATCATGAGGCGTTAATTCATTTTGCAAAAGAAAACGATATCGGCTTAACGATTGTCGGACCAGAGGTTCCTTTAATTGCAGGTGTGGTCGATGCATTTAAAGAAGCAGGTCTAAAGGTATTTGGACCAAATGCAAAAGCTGCGGTCATTGAAGGGTCAAAGGAATTTGCAAAAGATTTAATGGAAAATTACGATATCCCGACAGCCGCATATACAACCTTCACAGCGTTTGAAGAGGCGAAGGCATATGTAGAAGAAAAGGGCGCACCGATTGTCATTAAAGCAGACGGTCTCGCAGCAGGAAAAGGTGTGACAGTTGCCATGACACTTAAAGAGGCCATTGACTGTCTGCATGACTTTTTAGAGGATGAAAAATTTGGGGATGCGAGTGCATCTGTTGTCATTGAAGAATTTTTAACAGGAGAAGAGTTTTCACTGATGGCCTTTGTCAATGGAGAAAAGGTGTACCCGATGGTGATCGCGCAGGATCACAAACGTGCATTTGAAGATGACAAAGGACCGAACACTGGCGGCATGGGGGCTTATTCTCCGGTTCCACAAATTTCAGATGAAGTGGTGCAAAAAGCAGTTGAAGAAGTGGTAAAGCCGGCGGCTCGTGCGATGGTGCAGGAAGAACGTCCGTTTACAGGCATTTTATATGCAGGCTTAATGCTGACACCAGAAGGCTCGAAGGTCATTGAATTCAATGCACGCTTTGGCGACCCTGAAACGCAGGTTGTGCTCCCTCGTCTTGAATCGGATTTAGTTCAAGTATTCCTCGATATTCTTGATGGAAAAGATGTGGACTTACAGTGGAAAGACACAGCCGCTGTCAGTGTGGTTCTTGCATCAGAGGGGTACCCAGAGGACTATGCAAAAGGCACGCCGATCGGTGCTTTGCAAACAACTGTTTCTGATGTGGTGACCTTCCATGCAGGCACGAAAAAGGAAAACGATCAATTCGTGACAAATGGCGGTCGTGTAGCAAATGTCACTGCATTTGATGACACATTTGAAGCGGCAAGATCAAGAGTATATGAAGCGGTTGAAGACATCATTCAACCAGGTCTATTTTATCGCCGTGATATTGGCTCCCGTGCGCTGAAGGCTGCGGGGAAATCCGTTTAATCAAAACACCTTTCTATCTGATGAGATGGAAAGGTGTTTTTTCTTCTTTTGAACATGAGAAGGGATGCCGGCGGAATATGAAGAAGTAGTAGTAGTATGGGATCACGAATGTATGAGGAGGAAACATGGTTATTAAAGCATATATCATTGGTGTATTAGTCATGCTTATTTTATTTCTGATAGCCACAAATAACGTCATGTTGTTTGCAATTAAGCACAATAAAATGAAAAAAGCCTTAGCCATTAGTTATATGATCATTTCGATTCTTTCTGGTGTCGCAATTGCTTCATTTTTAATTTGGAGGTTTTTTATTAGCTGATTCATAAGAGAGGAATGAGTGTATGGTGCAATTGAAGGAACTTGCAAACGAGCGTTTTTCTGCCTTAATCTGTATTGATTCATTTAATCAAAGAATTCGTTTGGACGACTATAGCGGCAGGGTACGGGATGTCATTCAGTCAGTTCTTCAGGAGGCTGAGGGTTGCAGGGCTTCTAAGGTGATTGTGAAAGTAAGGCGTGAGCATGTGCCTCTTTTTTTAGAAAAAGGCTTTCGGCTTGAAGGGGTGTTTTCTCATTATTTCCTTGGAAGCGATGCGTACGGAATGTCGCTCTTTCTCACAGAGGATCGGATGAACAGTCCGTATTGGCTGAAGGAAGATGAAATCGTGGCGTCCATTCAAGGACAGCCTATCAAAAAAGATCAGGGCACGTGGCAGGATGAGTATGTGATGAGGAAAGCCGATGCGAAGGATATCCACAAGCTGGCAAAGCTCTATGATACGGTCTTTGAGACGTACCCCACCCCGATGAACGAGGCGGATTACATCCAAAAGGTGATGGAGGAAGGGACTGTTTTTTATGCCGTTGAACATGATGGTGACATTGTGAGTGCAGCATCCGCTGAAATCAATGCGCCGTATGGACATGCGGAATTAACAGATTGTGCAACCCTTCCATCATACAGAAAACTAGGATTCATGCATCATTTGATTCTATCACTCGAAAAAGAGCTTCAATCCATGCATATCTATGTCTTTTATTCGCTTGCGCGGGCACTGTCCTATGGGATGAATCAAGTATTTTATCAGCTTGGGTATACGTATACCGGTCGCTTCCAAAACAACTGCTATATTTTTGACAAAATTGAGGATATGAATCTATGGGTCAAAACGCCAAATGAATCATGAAATGGTTCTCATCTGATCAAGCAGACCAGATAGGCGGTAAGCCATGATACTCAGCTGCAGCTTCATCCGATCATCAGTGGATTTGAGGCTGCAGCCTGTTCTCGTTTCAATTTGTTTCAAGCGATAGCTCAATGTATGCCTGTGAATAAACAATTCTCCCGCAGATTTTTGAATATTTTCATTGTGTGCCAAATACACTTCGAGTGTATGGATCAGATCAGCTCCTTGTTTTCTTGTATAAAGCAAAGGGCTTAACAGCTCCACATAAAAGTCATGCAAATTCATTCCTGCTTCGTTCATTTCAAGGAGCATGCCATATAAGCCGAGCTTTTGATAATGAATGATGCTTTCATCTGTTTTTAAGAGTGGAAGAAGCCTTGCTGCATACTGGGCTTCTTTCGCGCTTTTTGCAAAGAGACTGATCTGATCATAGGCTTTTCCAATACCAATCAAAATCGGATGGACGGGGAAAAAATAAGACCAAGTATTCCGGCACTCCTCTGCTGCGCTATACCAATCTGTTTCTTGAAACGTTTTTTTTCCTGCGGGTGTCAGGACAAAAATGGAATCAAGCCTCGCCTTTAGTAAAAAGGGAATATGTCTGCGTTCAAATATCGATGTGAGCAATTGAGAGAGGCGCTGCACCATTTGGTGATCGAGCTGTGTATGCTGATGCTGAAATTGAAAGTAGATCACGACCTGTTCATCACTCATATCATATTGCAGCTTTGTTGCTTGTTCGATGACATAGCTTTCTTCTGTATATTGCTGCTGTAATATATCATCTAACAAATGTCCTTGCATTTGGTTTTCTGTATCTTGTATGGCTTTTTGTTTCAGCCATTCAATCGCATACACCGCCCCCGCATGCTCGATCGCAATCGCATCGAGATGATGCCATGCCGCCTTTTTCTTTAAAGACACAATAAACCCAAAAATATCACCCATCGCAATGACAGGACACGCAGCCAATACAAATTCTCCATATGTGTCATAAACGAGTCGCCCTTTCTCCTCTGCCTGCTTGAGCAGTGGCGTGGTTTCAATTGGTTCACAATCTGTTACAAAGCCAAAAGCAGGAGAATACGTCACTTGATCCTTTACAAGATGAGTAGCTATTTGATGTAAAAACATATCAAGCACCACGATGTTCGCCGCAGTTAAATGTGCCAGCTCATCCGTAATTTGCGTCACATTTTTATTGCTCACATTTAAATGGGTCAGTCTTTGATGAATCGCTGAAGAATATTTGAGTTGATGGAGCTGACTGCTGACGATTTGCTCTAGGATTGCTTTTGTAATGTCTGAGAAATTGACATGTGAAGGAATCTCAATGAGCGGGATGTCACTGCTTTTGGACGCTTCAATGATTGTTGCTGGAATCTCCGTTAAGTACACGCCTTTATAAATCGCAATGGCTGATAGACGATGAGATTGAATCAATTCTTCAAGCCGAACGCGTCTCTCTTTATTTTCCGCAAGCTCGAAACCGGTTGTGACAAGTAGTTCCCCTTCTGAAAGCCTGGATGTATCTTCGATGATTTCCACAATGGTTACCCACTGAATGAGGCGATCCAGCCCATTTTCTCCAGCAAGCAGTTTTGTTTCCTTCATGATATCGAGCGAGAGTGCATCTTTGACGAGAATCGCCATAGACTCATGACCTCCTTTTGAACAATCTTATACACGATGTATAAAAAATGTCTATGAAATTTGGGCATGTGGCGAATAGAGGATGACTGCCCTTTTGATTATGCTAATCTTATAACAAGTATACAAAATTTTCTTGCGATTCATGAAAAAGAAAGATGCAGCTGCTGACAAGAGAGGGAGGAATGAAAACGTGGAAACCCGGGAGTACTTAATCAAACCAATGTTGAATCAGAATTATCCTGTGGCTGTGAAAGGAGAGGGGATTTATTTATATGATCGGGACGGAAAAAAATATGTAGATGGATCATCAGGGGCAGTCACGGCCAGTATTGGACATGGCATACGAGACATCATTGAGGCCATGACAGAGCAAGCGGAAAAAGTGAGTTTTACGTATAGGTCACAATTTACAAATGAACCAGCGGAAGAGCTTGCCTATGAATTGAGTACGCTTTGCCCTGGCAATCTGAACTGGTCTTTCTTTGTAGGAAGCGGATCAGAGGCAACGGAGACAGCGATGAAGATTGCGATCCAGCATTGGCAGGAGCAGGGGAAGACGGAAAAGAATCACATCATATCAAGGTGGATGAGTTATCACGGCATCACACTTGGTGCGCTGTCGATGTCAGGTCATATTGCCAGGAGAGAGCGCTTTGAACCACTGCTTGAAAAACACCCAGTGCTGTCACCACCATATAGCTACAGATCATGGCTGCCGAAAGAAGAAAGCAAGCAGGTCGAGTGGTATGTCCAGGAATTTAAAACTGTCATCCAGCGTATAGGAAAAGAGAGGATTGCTGCCTTTATGGCAGAGCCCATTGTTGGAGCGGCGGGAGCTGCACTTGTGCCCCCAGACGGGTATTTTGAAGCGATGAAGCGAGTCTGTGAGGAAAACGACATTTTAATGATTGCAGATGAGGTCATGACAGGCTTTGGACGAACAGGGAAAATGTTTGCTATGGAACACTGGGGTGTCGAACCAGATATCATGGTTCTCGGTAAAGGAATGAGTGCCGGTTATTCACCGATTGCGGCAACTGTTTCAGCGGATCATGTGATTGCACCGATTCTCAGTGGCTCAGGCTCTGTTATGGCAGGTCACACGTATAGTGCCAATCCGCTTTCAGCAGCCGTCTCACTGGCTGTTCTTCGATATATGAAAAAGCATCAGCTTCCTGAACGAGCGGATCTGTCAGGTCGATATTTAATGAATGCCTTAAAGGATTTGCAAACAAACAGTTTCATTATTGGAGATGTGAGAGGCAAAGGACTGTTCATCGGCATTGAGTTTGTCGCAGATCGTTTGTCCAAAACGCCATTTCCTGCACATGCTCAGATGACGAATCTAGTCGTGGAGACGGCAAAGCAAAATGGTTTACTCGTATATCCAGCAAGTGCCGGAGAGGATGGAGTGGGAGGCGCAGCTGTCATGATTGCACCGCCGCTTTCTATCACGCAACAGGAGATGGATGAACTCATTCATCTATTCGGGCAGACCATCACGCAGGTCGAACAAGAAGTCATCAATCGAGGGTTTTTCCCATCTGCCATGTAGGGAGGAAGGAACATGAACAAAACAGCGGGCTTTGATGAAGTGATCGCACGTTTTAAAGATGGCATGACCATCATGTTTGGCGGCTTTGGTGGAGTGGGCTCACCGCCATCATTGATCGACGCCATCCTAGAAGCAAATATCAAAGATCTGATATTGATCGGAAACGATGCAGGCTTCCCGCAAATTGGTGTTGGCCGGCTCATCACAGAGGGGAGAGTCAAGAAAATAATCGCTTCTCATATTGGCTCAAATCCCATTGCCGGGAAGAAAATGCAGGCGGGTACATTAGACGTTCTCTTTTACCCGCAGGGCATCCTAGCAGAAAAGATCAGAGCAGGCGGGATGGGCCTAGCGGGCATTGTGACAGATGTCGGGATGGATAGCCTGAATCGTGATGAGAAACAATTGGTTCCGCTAAATGGGAAGAATTATATTCTTGAGCCTGCGCTGACAGCGGATGTTGCCATCGTTAATGCCTTCAAAGCAGATGAAGCAGGAAATTTGATTTTTGATAAAAGTGCACGGAATACAAACCCGATTGTAGCGATGGCAGGAGACTGGACCATTGCGGAAGCAGAAGAGATTGTGCCGGTGGGTCAGCTCCATCCAGAAGAAATCGTGACGCCAGGCGTATTTGTGAACCAGATCGTGCAATCAAAAGGAGTGAACTGGACATGGGCATGGGAGACATCGATTTAAGACATCGCATTGCCAAAAGAGCGGCACAGGAAATTGAAGATGGCATGATTGTGAATCTTGGGATCGGAATCCCAACCCTAGCGGCGGATTACATCCCCACGCATTATCAAGTGTGGCTGCATGCAGAAAATGGCATTATGGGGGCAGGAGCCTCACCTGTACAAGGTGAAGAAGACCCGAATTTGTGCAATGCCGGCGGTTTTCCAATTACGTTATCAAAAGGTGGATCATACATGGACAGCACGACAGCTTTTGGCATCATTCGAAAAGGAATGCTAGACATGACAATTTTAGGTGCACTTGAAGTAAGCAGCCAGGGTGACCTTGCGAATTGGATCGTACCAGGTAAAAGAGTACCTGGTATGGGCGGAGCGATTGAGCTGGCGCAAAAAGCAAAAAAGGTTGTGGTGGTGATGAACCACCTTGATAAACACGGTCAATCAAAGGTGAAATCGGCCTGTACGCTGCCACTAACCGCTAAATCCTGTGTGGATCTGATTATCACGGATATGGCGGTTATTGAGATCAAGTCTCAGCTGTTGATCTTGCGTGAAGTCATGCCGCCGTTTCAGCCGGAAGATGTCATCAGGGCGACAGAGGCTCCTTTAATTTTAGCGCCTGATGTCAAATTTGTTGTGTAGAAAGGATGACCAACTTGCAGCCAATCACACGTATCAAAAACTGGATGAGAGAGCACCAGGATGAAGCCATTACGCTTCTTCAGCAAATGGTGCAATGTGACAGCACACAAGGAAATGAAAAAGAAGTACAGCAAATCGTCGCAAATAAGCTTTCAGCCATTGGTTTTGATGTAGATGTATGGGATATCGGCGGCGATGAATTGCTGGAACACCCTTATTTTTATTCACCGCGGCGTTCCTTTAAAGAAAGTCCCAATGTAGCTGGGCGATTGAGAGGGAAAGGAAACGGAAAATCCATTTTATTAAATGGCCACGTGGACGTTGTACCTGAAGGTGATATGAAACAATGGACATATCCGCCCTATAGTGGGTATATCATAAACGGGAGACTTTATGGACGCGGTGCAACAGATATGAAAGGCGGGAACGTTTCTTTACTCTTCGCACTTGAGGCGCTGCATGCGCTTCAGATTCCTCTGAAAGGAGATGTGGTGTTCCATAGTGTGGTCGAAGAGGAAAGTGGCGGGGCAGGCACACTTGCAGCGATACTAAAAGGGTATACAGCAGATGCTGCTATCATTCCGGAACCAAGCCATATGAAGATATTTCCGATTCAGCAGGGATCAAAGTGGTTCAGGCTGTACATTAAAGGAAGGGCAGCTCATGGCGGAACAAGATATCACGGTGTCTCCGCTATTGAAAAAAGTACCATTGTTCTTTCACATATAGCGGCACTTGAAGAAGAGAGAAATAAGCGAATCACCGAGCCACTGTTTCAGCATATCCCCATACCGATACCGATCAACATTGGGAAAATTCAAGGCGGTGATTGGCCGTCCTCTGTAGCAGACCTTGTCACAATGGAAGGCAGGCTCGGCGTGATGCCGGGTGAAACGGTTAAACAGGCAGAGAAGGAATTAGAAAATTGGATGGCGGGACTTGCGGAAAAGGATGAATGGTTTCAAGATCATCCTGTGGAAGTCGAATGGTTTGGTGCAAGGTGGCTTCCAGGTTCAATTGATTCAGATCACCCGCTTTTAGATCTATTGAAGGAACAATATGAAGAGGTATTGAAGGAGCCGCCAAAGATTGAAGCTGCCCCTTGGGGAACAGATGGCGGCCTATTGTCACAGGCTGCTGGTATCCCGATCATTGTGTTCGGACCTGGTACCACGGAGCTTGCCCATTACCCAAATGAATCCATCGACATTGAACAAGTCATCGAAGTAGCTGAAATTATCGCTGGTACGATAGTGAAATGGTGTGAAGTAGCAGAATGATGGGGTCATAAAAAAGAAGGCTGTCTCATTCAGCCTTCTCTTTATGTGTGTCCTGCTGCTCACACATATACGTCACTGGACAAAAACGAAGAATACCAGATGCCATCTTCATACCGCCAAACATGATGCTGAAAAGAAGCATTTTACTCCATGGTCTTCTTGAATATAAGGATCCAGCCACAGTACATATCGTCATTCCGCAGGCAATTCTAATGAGCGCTTCCATTAAGTCAAGATTAGGTTTCATTGAATGTGAATCTCCTTTTTAAATTATTTTAAGTGTGATTTCAAGAAATTGTAACGTTTCATTAATGCGTAACATGATTCGTTATGTTACGATAGGGCTAATACAAATGAAGGAGAGTATGTGAATGTCCGAACGTACTTTTAATTGGAGAAACAATGACATCCGTTCACAAATCGATGTAGTCGACTCAAAAATAGTTCCAACACTCCTTTTAATGAATGGACTCGTGCTAAACCCGTTTTTAAAGCAATGGGTGAAGGCAAATATTTGGATACATGATGATCGAATTGTTTATGTCGGAGCAGAGCTTCCTCAAAATAAATCAGCTAAACGTGTAATTGATTGTAAAGGGAAATACATTGTGCCAGGGTATATTGAGCCTCATGCGCATCCGTTCCATATTTATAATCCCCAATCACTTGCAGAATATGTGTCTCAATTTGGCACAACAACGATGGTCAGCGATAACTTATTTCTTCTCTTGCAGAGCAATGAAAAGAAAGCGCTTTCCACTTTATGTGAATTAAAAAAGCAGCCATTTCAATATTTTTGGTGGTCCAGATACGATCTTCAAACTGAAGTGAGATATGAAGATGAGGTGCTTCCTATCAATTATCGCAAGGAATGGATTGATCATCCTGACGTCCTTCAAGGCGGCGAATTAACAAGCTGGCCAAGATTGATGGACGGTGATGATCTCATTTTATATTGCATGCAAGAAACGAAGAAGCAGAGAAAACGGATTGAAGGGCATTTTCCCGGTGCTTCTGAGAAAACGCTAACAAAAATGAAGCTGTTTGGAGCGGACAGTGATCATGAAGCGATGAATGCGGACGATGTGCTAAAACGATTGTCCCTTGGCTATTATGTATCACTGCGTCATTCTTCCATTCGCCCAGATTTAGTGAATATCTTAAGAGAACTTCATGAGCGTGATTTTAGACAGTATGATCACTTTTTTTATACAACAGATGGATCCGCCCCCCACTTTTATGAAGAAGGCATGATTAATCGCTTAATTTCAATTGCACTTAAAGAAGGTGTACCCATCATTGATGCGTACAATATGGCGACATTTAACATTGCGAAATACTATCAAATTGATGACTTATTAGGAGTTGTCGGACCTGGTCGATTGGCTTCTTTGAATATTTTAGATGATCCGTTGAATCCAAATCCTGAAACAGTTTTATCCAAAGGGGTAATTCTCAAATTAGAAGGCGAAAACCAGCATCAATTCAAAGAAACAAAATGGGAAAACGGCGGGCTTGTTCCACTAGACTTAAGCTATGACCTGACAATGAGCGATTTGCAATTCTCTATGCCGCTTGGTGTAAAAATGAGAAATGCCGTCATCATGGAGCCTTATACAGTGGAGATTGATAACTCTGTCAATCAACTGTCATGTGACCATGATCAAAGCTTCTTTAGCCTGATTGATCGAAAAGGCGAGTGGCGTGTGAATACAATGCTAAAAGGCTTTGCAAACAAGATACAAGGCTTTGTCAGCTCATTTTCAACAACTGGTGACATATTAGTCATCGGGAAAAATAAAGAGGATATGATGCTTGCTCATAAGCGAATGAAAGAAATCGGCGGAGGGATCGTGCTCACAGAGAACGGAAAGATTTTGCATGAAATACCGCTGCAATTATCCGGCTGTGCATCATCTGAACCGTTTGAGACTGTTCTTCATCAGGAACAAACATTACGCAAGCTGCTCATAGAGCGCGGGTATCCATTTGATTGTCCAATTGATACACTCGTCTTTTTCCAAAGTACACACTTGCCTTATATTCGAGTGACACCAAGAGGAATATTTGATGTCATGAAAAAAACTGTACTCTTTCCGTCTATAATGCGTTAAAATATAACAGAGTGGAGCTGTATCATCTTTGTCTGATTTCTGACTGCTGTTATAGGGCAGAAGTGAGCAATGGGTCTCTTCGCTTCTATGTAAGGTGAGATCATCTTATATGGAGATGTTGACAAAGCAGAGGGCTTGACATGACGAATGAAGTGTCCTAATTGTAAAATGAATCTGTCGGTTACGCTGGCCGACCAATATATTTTGATCGATCAAGCAAGACGGGGTGCATATTTGTTGTCTCGGTAAGCTTTCCACACATACTGTATTTAAGGCAGACCTAACAGTGCAGAAGTGATCTCGAAATCAGAACAAACAAGTTTGTCAGATTGTCGCACAAGGAATATGACAAAACTTGTCGAATTTGTTTACGATAAAGAAGCTTCGGCTTACGAAAGAACCTGGCGGCATTTTCAGCGTAGCACCAAACCTGTCATGATTATAGTTCAAAGCTCATTGCTGAGGTTGAAAAAAATGAGTCAGAAAAGATACCGCTTTCTCGGAAGATTTTCGTGCGAAGCGGTGTGCCAATAGTAAAGGAGAAGATGTATAAAGATGCAAATTGATAAATTAAGGGGCAAAAGCTTAGATCAGTTATTCAACTCCATCTTATCCCTTAAAGACCTGGAAGAATGCTATCGATTCTTTGATGATTTGTGCACCATCAATGAAATCCAATCTTTATCACAGCGTCTTGAAGTAGCGCGTATGCTTCGCGAGGGAAACACGTATCATAAAATTGAAACGGAAACAGGTGCGAGTACGGCAACTATCTCACGTGTCAAACGCTGCTTGAACTATGGAAATGATGCCTATACGATGGCACTTGACCGCGTAGCAGAGCAACAAGCAAATGACGAAACAAATTAAAGGAGTCTTCCTGTAAACAATCCTTTTTGCGAAACGGATTTGTTTACAGCTTTTCTCAGATGAACACTTTGAGCCATTTCAGTTGTAATGGCTCTGTTTTATTTTATTCAGCTCGCCAATAACTCCATCTTTTTCTGTGATGATTTCCTTAACACCTAATGTTCGACCACAACACGAATGTTTCTCCGTCATTTGGCTTTAAATCAATGACATGTTCACCTGAATGCATACTCATTTGATCTTTTTCGGTGTTTTGTTGGAACGAATGAAATTCTAAGCAACTGGAAGAGGCAGAAGCCAGTAGTAAATATGAAAATCTGCCGGAAACTTGCCTCGATTTCTTTTATTATCTATCATCTGATAAGAATTCCGTTTCATTCCCCGAACCTTTTCTCAAGAAATACTTTTCTCCTCATTCCATTCACTTCTCTATGTTCTTTAAACGTGATTGATCAAGAATGTCAGCTAAAAAAAGTGAAACTTTTAGCTGAAGGAGGTTACCCGTTTTTTGCGGTCACTGATTTTGTTATAATATTTAAATGGAATGAAACGAAATGGAGGAACGTTTTTCATGTATGATGTTACCGAGTGGAAGCACGTCTTTAAACTCGATCCAAATAAAGAGATTTCCGATGAACAGCTAGAGGCCATTTGCGAATCTGGTACGGATGCCATATTGATTGGCGGAAGTGACAATGTGACAGAGGACAACGTGCTCCAATTGATGTCAAAGGTCCGCAGATTTCTTGTCCCATGTGTGCTTGAAATTTCGACACATGAGATGATTGTACCGGGCTTCGATCTGTATTTCATCCCCACCGTGTTAAACAGCACCAATCAAGATTGGATTGTTGGGCTTCACAAAGATGCGATGAAGGAGTACGGTGATTTGATGTCAATGGAAGAGATTGTGCCGGAAGGATATGTGATCTTAAACGAAGATTGTAAAGTGGCCAAGCTCACAGAGGCAAATACGGCGTTGGATATAGATGACGTAAGAGCATATGCAAGAGTGGCAGAGCATTTGATGAAACTGCCCATTTTTTATCTAGAATACAGCGGGACGCTTGGAGACATAGATCTTGTCAAAGAAACAAAAGCAGTGCTTCATGAAACGGTTCTTTTTTATGGTGGCGGCATTGAGAACGCAGAGCAGGCAAAGGACTTTGCCCAGCATGCAGACGTGGTTGTTGTAGGAAACGTCATTTATGATCATTTCAAAGAAGCGTTAAAGACAGTCGACGCAGTCAAAAAATCATCATAGTCAAACAAGACGAAATGGATTAAAGGGAACAAAAGTTCGAATTGGCGGTGAATGTAATGAATGAAATATCGAATCATCTATTAGAAGGGCTGAATGATGCGCAGAAAGAAGCGGTCAAAGCAACAGACGGTCCGCTATTACTGATGGCAGGAGCAGGAAGTGGTAAAACACGAGTGCTCACACATCGAATTGCGTACTTAATGGCAGAAAAGCATGTAGCTCCGTGGAACATTTTAGCGATTACGTTTACGAATAAAGCTGCACGTGAAATGCGTGAACGTGTACAAGCTATTTTAGGACCAGGTGCAGATGACATTTGGATCTCTACTTTTCACAGCATGTGTGTCCGAATTTTAAGACGGGATATTGACCGGATTGGTGTGAATCGCAACTTCTCTATATTAGACACATCTGATCAGCTTTCAGTGATTAAGAACATTTTAAAAGAACGAAATATTGATCCTAAAAAGTTCGACCCACGCAGTATTTTAGGATCGATCAGCAGTGCAAAAAACGAACTCATAGACGCAGAAGAATATGCAAAAACAAATGCTGACTTCTACGATCAAGTGGTCAGCGACGTGTATACAGATTATCAAAAACGATTGCTCAAAAACCAATCACTTGATTTTGATGATTTGATTATGATGACGATTCGTCTGTTTGAACGCATCCCTGAAGTATTAGAGCATTACCAGCGGAAATTCCAATACATTCATGTTGATGAGTATCAGGATACAAACAGAGCGCAGTACATGCTTGTGAAACTACTGGCTCAGCGTTTTCAAAACATTTGTGTCGTCGGTGACTCAGATCAGTCCATTTATCGCTGGCGTGGAGCGGATATTACAAACATTCTCTCCTTTGAAAAAGATTACCCGTCCAGTGAAGTGATTCTTCTTGAACAAAATTACAGATCCACTAAACGAATTTTGCATGCCGCGAATATGGTCATACAAAACAATGCAAACCGTAAACCAAAAAAACTTTGGACAGAAAATGATGAAGGTGCGAAGGTTGCCTATTACCGAGCA
The DNA here is from genome assembly GCF_037104745.1 of Bacillus sp. FJAT-53060. Classification (NCBI taxonomy): domain Bacteria; kingdom Bacillati; phylum Bacillota; class Bacilli; order Caryophanales; family Bacillaceae; genus Bacillus; species Bacillus sp. FJAT-53060. The sequence continues at coordinate 55,201 of NZ_JBAWSW010000005.1, read as the reverse complement.
GATAATGAATTCGATGAAGGTCAATTTGTTGCTGGGAAGATTCGTCAGTTTCATCAAAGCGAAAAGCGCAAATTATCCGATTTCGCAATCCTCTATCGAACCAATGCTCAGTCTCGTGTCATAGAGGAAACATTAATGAAGGCGAACATTCAATACAACATTGTCGGCGGCACGAAGTTCTATGACAGAAAAGAGATCAAAGACATTTTGGCATACTTACGACTTGTGGCAAACCCAGACGACGATATTAGTTTCACGCGAATTGTCAACGTACCAAAGCGTGGTATCGGGGCCACATCTGTTGAGAAAATTGCTGCGTATGCAGAGATGAATGACCTGTCGAGGTCTGAAGCACTTGGTCAGGTGGATTTCATTGGACTAAATGCAAGGGCGGCCAATGCTCTTGATGAATTCAAACAGCTCATTGATCAGATGACGAATATGCAGGATTATTTATCTGTCACCGAATTAACGGAAGAAATACTAGAGAAAACAGGCTATCGTGAAGCGCTTAAGGTCGAAAAGACGATTGAAGCACAAAGTCGTTTAGAAAATATAGACGAGTTTCTATCCGTCACAAAGAACTTTGAAGAACAAAATGAAGATAAATCGCTTGTGACCTTCCTGACTGATCTCGCTTTAGTTGCAGACATTGATAAGCTGGATGAAAATGAGGAGGAAGATCAGGATGCTGTCATCTTGATGACCATTCACGCAGCCAAAGGTCTAGAATTCCCGGTTGTTTTCTTAATGGGGATGGAGGAAGGTGTCTTCCCGCACAGCCGTTCATTAATGGAAGATGCAGAGATGGAAGAAGAACGCCGCCTTGCTTACGTAGGCATCACACGGGCTGAAGAAGAGATTTATTTATCGAGTGCCAAGATGAGAACATTATTTGGCCGAACGAACATGAACCTTGAATCAAGATTCATTAGAGAAATACCAGCCGATTTATTGGACAACCTAATTGAGAAAAATGAATCGAAAAAACCGTTTGGCCAAACAAGAGAGAGACCGCAAAGACGGGGGCCTGTCTCACGTCCGCAAACACAAACCATTCAAAACACAGATGCCGGTAGTATTGGCTGGGCTGTGGGTGATAAAGCTGCCCATAAAAAATGGGGAGTTGGAACGGTTGTAAGTGTGAAAGGCAGCGGAGATAGCACAGAGCTTGATATTGCGTTCCCAATCCCTACAGGCATTAAGCGACTACTCGCAGCATTTGCGCCAATCGAGAAGCAATAAAACGATAGGACTTACAAAACGGAAGAATTGAAAGGAAGAAGCAGATGGATAAAGAAGCAGCGAAACGCCGGATCGGGGAACTGCACGAGATTTTGAATCAATACAACTACGAATATCATACACTTGATCGTCCAAGTGTTCCTGATGCTGAATATGATGCGCGGATGCGTGAGCTGATTTCTCTTGAAGAAGAACACCCTGATTTGAAATCAGCGGATTCTCCCTCACAAAGAGTAGGAGGTGCTGTTTTAGTTGCCTTCCAAAAAGTACGTCACGGCACACCGATGCTCAGCCTCGGGAATGCGTTTAATGAACAGGATCTTCTTGATTTTGACCGCCGGGTTCGTCAAGCAGTGGGTGACGATGTCGCATACAATGTCGAGCTGAAAATCGACGGACTTGCTGTTTCTCTCCGTTATGAAAACGGGGTGTTTGTCGGAGGTGCCACGCGAGGTGACGGGACAACGGGTGAGGATATTACGGAAAACCTAAAAACCATCCGTTCCATCCCTCTTAAAATCAACCGTCCTCTATCGATTGAAGTGAGAGGCGAGGCATTTATGCCAAAGCCTTCTTTTGAAGCATTAAACGAAAAAAGATTACAAAACGAAGAAGACCCGTTTGCAAACCCGCGTAATGCGGCTGCGGGCTCACTTCGTCAGCTCGATACGAAAATTGCAGCGAAACGAAACCTTGATATATTCGTCTACAGTATAGCGGATCTTTATGAAATCGGTGTAGAAACGCAAAGTGAAGGGCTTGATCTTCTAGAAGATCTAGGCTTTAAAACCAACAAAGAAAGACGAATGTGCCAAACGATTGAGGAAGTGATCGACCTCATCGAAACAATGAAAACAAAGCGTTCCGATTATTCATATGAAATCGATGGAATTGTCATCAAAGTGGATTCATTGGCTCAGCAGGAAGAGCTGGGCTTTACAGCAAAAAGTCCCCGCTGGGCTGTTGCGTACAAATTCCCCGCCGAAGAAGTCGTGACGAAGCTGCTCGATATTGAACTAAGTGTGGGGCGTACAGGCGTCATCACACCAACAGCGATACTAGAGCCTGTAAAGGTAGCAGGAACGACGGTACAGCGTGCTTCTCTTCATAATGAAGATTTGATCAAAGAAAAGGATATTCGGCTATACGATCAAGTGATTGTGAAGAAAGCGGGCGATATTATTCCAGAGGTTGCCGGCGTGCTTGTCGATCAGCGAACAGGTGAAGAAAAGCCGTTTCACATGCCGAGTGAATGTCCAGAGTGTCAAAGTGAGCTGGTAAGAATCGAAGGTGAAGTGGCCTTAAGGTGTATCAATCCAGAATGTCCCGCACAAATACGTGAAGGACTCATTCACTTTGTTTCTCGTAATGCGATGAACATTGATGGTCTTGGCGAGCGGGTCATTACACAACTTTTTAAAGAAAAACTTGTGTCTCGTGTGTCTGATCTTTATCGATTAACGAAAGAACAGCTGATTCAGCTTGAACGAATGGGCGAAAAATCTGTCGATAATTTACTGCGTTCCATTGAACAATCGAAGGAAAATTCCCTTGAACGTTTACTATTTGGTCTTGGCATTCGATTTATTGGCTCTAAAGCGGCAGAAACCTTGGCCATGCATTTCGAAGACATCGATCAATTAAAGCAAGCGACGAAAGAACAATTGCTCGAAGTAGATGAAATTGGTGAAAAAATGGCCGATGAGGTTGTCACTTACTTTGAGAAAGAAGAAATACTGGATCTGCTAAATGAACTAAAAGAGCTTGGGGTTAATATGACCTACACAGGGCGAAAGCCGTTAAAAGCAGAAGAAAGTGATTCCTACTTTGCAGGAAAAACCATTGTGCTCACAGGGAAATTAGAAGAAATGTCTCGAAACGATGCAAAGGCAGCGATCGAAGCATTAGGTGGTAAATTAGCAGGTAGTGTGAGTAAAAAAACAAACTTAGTCATTGCCGGAGAAGCAGCTGGAAGTAAACTGACAAAGGCAGAAGAACTCAATATTGACATTTGGGACGAAGCTAAAATGCTCGAGGAGCTAAAGAAATAAGAGGAGTGTTTTCTATTGAAAAAGTTGTTATTGCTGCTGACAATGCTCACACTGGTATTGTCAGCGTGCGCACCTTTTGGGGGAAAGGATGAGAAAGAAGTCACAAAAAAAACGGATGAAACGAAGGAAACAGCGATCATCCCGATGTACAATATCTCTGACTCCTATTACAAAATGGTGCTGCCGTTTAAACAAGGTGCTGCAAGGGGATTAACAGCAGAGCGTCTTAATACACGCTTGGATATTGATGAATTTGAAACAGGTCTCATGCGCCTGGCAACAGAGTCATTTAATACAAACGACTATCTTTTTCAAGAAGGACAGCATTTAGATGAGGATACCGTTCTAAGCTGGCTGGCGCGCAAAAAAACAGGAAGTGATTTGAAAAAAGCAGAAAAAGAAGATGAAAACTTTAAGAACCTAGGCTTAAACCCTCCTCTTCCAAATTCAGGATCAACAAAGTCTAAAAACGAAAATAGTCCAATCTACTTAGCTTCGATGCTAGAGCATAATTACTTAATTCGAAAAGACAAAAACAGCTTACAGCTTGGCGGAGTCGTTATTGGTCTTGCGCTGAATTCCGTTTATTATTATCGAGAAAATATTGGCGATCCTCAGCAAGAGGTGACCATTGATTCATCGAAAAATTCAAAAAAACTCTTAGAAGAGGGCGAAAAAATTGCAGAACAAGTGATTAAACGAATACGCCAAATGGACGGTTTGGAAAAAGTGCCTGTGATGATTGCCCTTTATAAGCAAGCGCCAAAATCGTCCATCGTGCCAGGAAACTTTATCGCCAAAACCGATGTGAAAGCAGGATCATCTGATATCGGCAATTGGGACACGATCAAAGAGGAGAATGTATTCTTCCCTTCAGATAATGCCAAAAGCAACTACAAGAATGATTCAGAAAAATTTGATCGCTTCAAGACAAAGGTAGAAGACTACTTCCCAAATTACACCGGAGTGGTAGGAAAAGGCTTCTATAAAAATGGAAACATGCAAAAAATGAAAGTTGAAATTCCAATGCAATTCTATGGGAAAACAGAAGTAGTGGCTTTCACACAATATTTAACAGGTGAAGTAATGGATTACTATAAGAGCACAAATATAGAAATCTACATTACTTCTTCTGATCAACAAGAAGCCCTTATTACGAAAAATGCTGAAGATAAAGAACCAACAGTCCATATATATGACTAATTTAAAAAACCGCCTTTTGGCGGTTTTTTAAATTAGTAAAAAAGTATCAAATTAAGAAAATGTTGTTATAAAAAGTAGAAGTGTAGAAAATAATGTATTATTATGTATGGTAATGAAGAGAAAATAGAGATTACCATTTTACTTTTTATTAGGGGGGGCAAACCCTTGCTAAATTTTGGGGATTCACTATATGTTCTCGTTCTAACCTTCCTGACGTATCAATTTACAAGTTCTACGCTGATTGCTTCAATGGTGGCCGTCTCGCAGTTTGTCGGACAAGTACTTGGAGCGGTACTCATCCCTTTCTTTATGTATCATTTTAAGCTAAAAAGAAACTCATTTTCTATTTGTAAATATGTCAAATTATTTTCTTCCGTTGCTTGATTATATTCTACAACTAGCATCATTTTCTATTTCTATCTTTTTTATCATAGTATTTCTACTTTCTTTAATAGATGGGGGAACCATTCCAGTTAGAAATTCGATGATCCCGCTTTTAGTAGAAAAGCCCTTTTTATTAAAAAGCCAATAGTTAGATTTTCACTTCTGGTCTATGGTTAGGACTGAATGAATCAGCTAGGTTCAGTTTGTTATTTGTATTTTTATTAGGCCCAGCCTTTCAGCTTCGTAGTATTTCTATTCACACAATACGTAAAAGATACACTGAGTCAAATTTGAATTGCCTAAAATACTATAAGCTCAACATACACTATCCACTTTTATATATGGATTGCCCATCCTCGTTATGAGCACCATGACCGATCTCTTTGGGACAAGAATCGTCTTTTTTTCAACGTTGCCCTCTTTACTGTGTCGTCTTTCCTAGCGTCTACATTAAAAAATGAACATTTTTAGACATTTAAGCTCAATTATTTACAAAAATACCATTATATGATTTAATATGTTCGTAGAAATGTTAACTATACGAAAAGTAGAGGTGGCGTAATTGACTAGTAGTTTAGTATATTGGCCATTAACACATCCACAAAAGCGCGTTATAAACATGGAAACATTTTATCCAGAGACACCGATCAATCATATTGGTGGTATTATTTTCGTCAATGGGCCATTGCAGCTGGACAGACTTAAGCAGGCCATTGTATGTTGTATCAGGACGACAGAATCTCTTCGTCTCAAGCTAGTAGAGAAAGACGGAGTGACTCTTCAATACGTTGATCCAAACGCCGACAACCATATACCTGTATATGAGTTTTCAACCCATGAACTCATGTTAGAATGGGCCGAAAAAGCCTTCAAAACACCGTTTCAATTACTAGAAACCTCTCTTGTCGAATTCGCTGTATTAAAAGTCGGTGAACAACAGTCTGGTTATTTCATCAAATGCCATCATACTGTAGCAGATGGCTGGTCGATGAAAGTAATCATCGATAAGATTAGTCAACTTTACACTGCTCTTACACAAAACTCCTCAATCGAACAAGATACAGACGATCATTCTGTTTTTATTGATAAAGAATCGAAATATATGAACTCCCCAAGATTTAAAAAAGATCAGCAGTTTTGGAAAGAAACCTTATCTGATGTGTCTGATAGTTATTTGGTACAAGGAACTGACCAAATTAAAGGCCATCGACAAAGCCATTACCTTAATCGACAACTTTCAGAACGAATCTATGATTTTATAGATACCCATCATTGTTCAATCAACTCATTATTTACTTTAGGCCTCTTCGTTTACTTGCATAAAAGATACCAGCAAAAAGATTTTATTATTGGGACTCCAGTTCTCAATCGTTCCGGCCAGAAGGAAAAAGCTACATCCGGTATGACTGTCAGCACAATGTCTTATCGAATGAAGATCGATCCTCACCTATCTTTGTTAGAAAGTTTAACAGACGTACAAAAAAGCTATAAGGCTTACTTCCTTCACCAGCGCTATCCATATGACGCACTCGTCAAAGATTTAGAGCTGGCAAAGGCAGGATATGATCAGCTTTTTCAAATCTTTATCAACTCTTACAGCACAAATATGGTGCAGGAGATGGAAGGATACGCAGTTGAATATATAGAGCTTTACAATGGATTCCAGCCATATGGCTTACAAGTTGCTGTGAAAGAATGGGATGAAAAAGGGCAAATTGAGCTGCAATATGACTACAAAATCTCAGATTATGCCAAGGAAGACATCGACTTCCTTCATGAGAGAATGCTTCTATTTGTTGAGAACATACTCACCCATCCCGAACAGTGCTTGAAGGATGTCCTTTTGATGACAGAAGAGGAGAAGCATCGAGAGCTTTACCAATGGAATGACACAACCATTTTGTTTCCTCAGGAGAAAAAAATCCATGAATTGATCACAGACATGTCAAAGGCCTCTCCTAGTCGAATAGCGCTTCAGGATGGATCTCACGTGATGACATACGATGAGCTTGAGAGAAAAACCAATCAAATGGCGCATTTCCTTCAAACTCATGGGTTGCAGCGGCATGATTTTGTTGCTGTATGTATGAATCATTCACCAGAACTCATTGTGTTGCTACTAGGGATTTTAAAGGGGGGCGGTGCATATGTACCGATTGATCCTGAGTATCCGCAGGAGCGCATTCAGTTTATTTTGGATGATAGTCAGGCGAAGCTGTTTTTAACAGATCAAGCATCGTCATTCCCTTTTGAAGGGGATACGTACAATATGTACAACGTGTGGGATGAGTTGGTTCAGTATGATTCCGATCATCCATTCATTGGAGATGCGGAAGACGTTGCATATATGATCTATACTTCTGGCTCTACAGGACAGCCAAAAGGGGTCATGATTGAGCATCGAAGCTTAGTGAATTATATCATGTCTGCCAAATTAAACTATACAGATTCAGCCGATGATCACTTTGCATTGTATTCATCCATTGCATTTGATTTAACAGTGACATCCATCTATACACCATTGGTGATTGGAAGTAAGGTGGTGATCTATCGTCAAGAGGATCAGCCAGGCTTTTTATTAGAACATATCTTGCTTGATCAAAAAGCAAAAGTTATTAAGCTGACACCAGCACATATGGCGCTGCTAACAGATGTTGCGCTCACGCAATCAGTTGTGAAGCGGATGATTGTTGGCGGGGAGCAATTATCGACAGCTCTGGCCAAAAGAATCATCGAGGCAAGTGATGGGCGAATTTCTATCTTTAATGAATACGGACCCACAGAAGCAACGGTTGGCTGCATGATTCATCCATTTCATCAAGACGATGGCGGGACATCGGTGTCAATTGGTGTGCCGATGCCAAATACGGAGATTTACCTTTTAGATGAGAATCAGCAAGTGGTGTTACCAGGAACAGTGGGAGAAATGTATATCTCAGGCGCGGGCGTTGGCAGAGGATATTGGCAGAGACCTGACTTGCAGGAATCACGCTTTCTTCCTAATCCATTTGTGAGTCATCGTCGTATGTACCGAACAGGTGACATTGCTAAACGAGCAACCGATGGAAAGCTTGAGTATATTGGCCGGATTGATCATCAAATCAAGCTGCGAGGTTACCGGATTGAACTGGGGGAAATTGAACTTGCGCTTATGGCACTCGAAGAAGTAGATAAAGCGGTTGTCATTGATCTCACCGATGAAGCTGGAGAAAAACAGCTCGCTGCTTATATTGAATTAAAAGAGAAACAACTAACAACCTTTTTGCTGAGAAAAAAATTATCAGATCAGCTCCCAGCCTATATGATACCAGCGTATTTTGTTGTATTAGATGAGCTCCCGCTAACTCAAAATGGGAAAATTAATCGATCAGCACTGCCTGATCCATTGCTGTCTCAATTGGAAACCCCGGTTGAATGGTCAAGGGAAACAGCGGCCATCGAAGAGATCATGTTAGATACAGCAAAAGATATATTAGGGCATGAGAACATCGAACCGGCTGATCATTTTTATCAGCTTGGCGGTGACTCCATTAAGGCGATCCAGTTTATCGCGAAGTTAAAAGAAAAGGGGCTCTATTTAAAAACAAAAGATATGTTTACTTATCCAATCTTTAGAGAAATGGCACAAATTGTTCAGCAGGAACCTGTATTACATATCTCACAAGAGCAGGTGATGGGCGATGTGAAATCGATTCCAGTTGTCGAATGGTTCTGGTCTAAGCAGTTGGAAAATGAACATTTCTGGCATCAATCTGTCATTGTTCATTCAAAGCAGAAGATGGATGAGAGAATCGTACAGGATGCCTTAAAAGAGCTGATCACTCATCATGACGGATTAAGGTTAAAAGTACATGAGGCGACAAACATACTCTTTTATGATGAAGGCATTCAGCATATTCCTCTGGTGATACGCGATTTCACAGAGCAGGAAGAAGAGAATGTGCAAGAAGCGTTAAAAGAAGTGGGTTTTCAGTTAAAGCAAAGCACCCATCTTTATCAGGGACCGTTAATTCAAGTAGCACTTTGTCAGACATCTTCTCAATCGCATCTCATTTTTGCTGCGCACCATCTTTTAGCTGACGGCATGTCTTGGCAAATTCTTGTGGAGGACTTGATCAAATTATTGCATGCAGAAAAGGTGACAGCAGAGGTACTTCCGCTCAAAACCCATTCATATCAGATTTTTGCAGAGCGGATAAACCAATATGCAGCATCAGATGATGTAAAAGAAGAATTCAGCTATTGGGAGAAAGAGATTCAGGATATTCAGCCTTTGTATCAATTGGCAACAAGTGAGGGATATGTCAAAGATGAAATCAAACTGACCAAGTCATTATCAGTGGAACTGACGAATCAATTGATCAATCAAGCGAATAAAGCGTATCAAACGCAGCCTCATGAACTGTTAATTTCAGCTTTAACTCAAGCCTGTTATCAGCAAACGAATCAAAAACGGATTTCTATAGAATTAGAAGGTCATGGCAGAGATGCTGTGCAGGAAGATATCGATGTTTCTCGAACGTTCGGATGGTTTACAACCATGTATCCAGTGAATGTCAACGTTTATGAGTCTCTATCAGATCATATTCGAGCAGTAAAAGAAACGATACGTGAAGTACCAAATAAAGGTGCAGGCTACGGTTTGTTGTCACTCATCAATAGACAGCTTCCGGACCATTCAGCGCCACAATTACGCTTTAACTATTTAGGTGAGATCGATCAGGTACTTAAACAATCGGCTGATTATGAGATGTCCTATTTCACCTCAGGTACTGATTCGTCATTGGATAATCAGCTAACCACCGTCATCGATATGGTCGCAACGATCAAGGGCGGTCAGCTTATTTTTCATCTTTCTTTTAGCAGAAAACAGCTTTGTGAAATAGACATGACGCAGCTTTTACATGAGATAGAACGGCAAATTGAACGCATGGTTCAGCATTGTCTAGAGAAAGAAGAGGTCGAATTTACACCGTCTGATTTTGAAACAGTGGATATGTCTCTTGAAGAAATGGATTCGTTATTTACATGAGGGAAATTCAGCACGTTGTCTACATTTCATTTGTACTGGCATTGTTATGGATTAATAGTTTTGCCGGTCAAGCAAATGCACAAGCAGCCATTTCACCTAAAGCCATTGATCAAGTCATTGAAGAACAGATGGAGCTGGGACGCATTCCAGGCATGTCCGTTGTGGTTGTGAAAAAGGATCAAGTGGTGTACCAAAAAGGCTTTGGTTATGGAGACCGAAATAAGAAGAAACCTGTTACAGACAGCACTTTTTTTGAAATCGGTTCTACATCAAAGGCATTTACTGCTCTTGCTATTGTTGAACTAGAGAAGCAAGGGAAAATTGATCTGAAGGAGCCGGTGAGCAGCTATATTCCAGGTTTTTTTCCAACGTTTCATGGCAAGCCTCAGCCGATCACGGTGGATCAATTGATGCATCATACAAGCGGAATTCCTTTTCAATCCATTGCGCTTATCCAGCCGGAAGATTCAAAGGATGCGTTGAAAAAAACAGTCCATCAGCTGAAATCAATCGAGCTCAATCGCAAGCCAGGGAACTCCTTTGAATATGCCACCATCAACTATGATGTTCTTGGCCTTATCATTGAAAACGTAACAGGCGAGCCGTATGAGGCATATATGAAAAGACTGTTTAAAAGACATCACCTTGATCAAACGGAGGCAGGCCAAGACCGAATAAAGCACGGTGTTGTCTCGGAAGGGTTTAAACTGCAATTCCTTGCTCCGCAGGTCTATCACGCACCGGAATATCGAGGGAACACCCCTGCAGGCTATATTGTGATGAATAGCCAGGAGGTTGGTACTTGGCTGCAATATCAATTGACCGATTCAACATGGTCTCGCTTTGTAAAAAACCCGGATCACTTGACTGTGAATGTCCCAGACGAAGGGAAGCATGTCTATTACAATGCCGGCTGGTATATAGAAAAAAAGCATGAGCATGTGGAATCGTTATTTCATGCAGGCTCCAACCCAAATTATTCATCGTTTTTTCTTATTCAACCAAAAGAAGGCGTTGCTATCGGAGTTTTAGCGAATATGAATAGCATCTACACCGAGCAAACAGCCCGTCTCGTTGCCAATACGATCGTGGGAACAAAAGAACAAGTAGAAGCACCGGCTGATCCATTTCAGCTCATTGACAAATTAAGCCTTGCAGCTACAGGCCTGTTTATTTTGCTGCAAATTGTGTCTATCCTCCGATTTGTCAAGTGGAGAAGGAGGATCAAAAGGGGCATTGTGGTTCAGCGGAAGATGACACTTGCCGTTTTGCTGAAAAGTTCCTACTGGGTGTTGTTGTTGATTGGTGTGTTGATCCTGCCAATGATCCTTTCACAAGTGGCCTTTAACGGGCTACCTTGGAAGATGATTTTTGTATGGGGACCTTCCTCTCTTATTGAACTTGCTATCTCTTATTATTTGTTTTTCATTTGGTTTTGTACGATTGGTTTCATCAAAGGGTTCACGATGACATCTACTGCTGGAAAGAGAGGACAAGAATATGGCCGTCAAACAGATTTCAGGCATTCAACCTTATAATGAATTGTTTTATCGTAGCTGTTTCTTCAATTGCTTTTTTCCGATTGTGAAGCTGTATGATCAAGAAGTCGTTCCATACCTATTAAATGATCAATTCGCATATGGCCTTACAGACGACGGTTTTTTGCAGATTGACTGCATGTCAACGCATGATCCAGAAAGGATTATGAATTTTCAAGGCATTCAAGTCGAAAAAATCAAATATTGTGCCAATCTTATTGAGAAAGTCAAACAAGATGTGACGCTGGATCGCCCGGTCATTGTGTGGGTAGATCCTTACGTTCAGCGAGGAAGAAAAGAGTATTTGACGACGCATAGCCGCCATTCGATTTTAATCACGGGCTTTTCTGAAAAGCAGCAAACCTTCGATGTGTTAGAAAATCGGCATTTAGATAATTTGTCATATGAGCATCAAGTGTTGTCATATGGAGACGTGCAGAAAGGGTATGACAGCTTTCATGATTATTATCAGCCGAATGATCAATTTCACTCCTATGCGGCTTTCCGCTTTGATCCGGAAAAGGTCTCGACTGAATTATTTGATCAAAAAACGGCATATTTCCTGAGAAATATGCATGGTCAGCTTGAAACAATAGAAAAAGGAATCACAGCTCTTGAAACATATTATGAGCAGTTTCCACAATTGGATGACATCGAGAAGCTCGTGACATCTTTCAATCAGGTGATCAATATCAAGAAAGTGGAGCTGTATCGGCAGAATCTGATGAAAGAGGACATACCTGAAATGGTGCGGTGGACGGAATGTATTTTAGCAGAATGGGAGAAAGCGAGGCATCAGGCAGCAAAACTCCTTTTTTCAGGTGACATGTCCAGTAGGTACCAAGCAAACATCAAAGCTTCCTTAGAAAAAATAATCCATGATGAAAAAAACTGGCTTGAAGTGTTGGAAAACAAATGCAAAAGGGAGTGTGGCGTGTCGTGAAGTTATTTTGCCTACCGTATGCAGGTGGAGCAAGCACCATATTCAGTACGTGGAAACCATATATAGACCAGTCGATAGAAATTCATGCGCTTGAACTCCCTGGACATGGGACAAGAATGACAGAGCCTGTGCTGACTGATTTACATCAGGTCGCAGACGATCTTTACTTACAGGCATCCTCTTCCTTAAAAGAAGAAGAGCCCTACGCCATTTTTGGTCATAGCATGGGAGCCGTCCTTGCATACGAACTACAAAAAAGAATGAAAACAAGATTAAACAAAGAGCCTGTCCATGTCTTTTATTCTGGACGCTTTCCGCCACATATTCCAGAAAAGAAAGTCTATCATCAGCTGTCAGATGTCAAATTAAAAGAGGCGATTATTGAGATGGGAGGCGTTCCAGAGGAACTTGCTGATAACCATGCAGTGCTTGATTTCTTTCTGCCGATTTTAAGAGCAGACTTCCAGATTCTGGAGACCTATCAGTGTGATGAAGTCGTTCCAGCCGCTTGTCCAATTTCTATTTTCTATGGTACGGAAGATTTGCCTTCTGTGCTGTTTGATTTAGAAGATTGGGACCAGTATACAAGAGAAGATTGTGCGTTCTTTGAATTCGATGGAGATCACTTTTTTATTCATCCATTAACAAATGAAGTAGTAGAGAAAATCAATGTCATTTTAAAGCGAATTGGAGTGTTGGAAAAATGAACACGAAGCACGTAGGCATTATTGGAGCAGGTGTGATGGGGGCTGATATGGCATTAGACCTTTCAGCAAATGGCTATCAAGTCACATTAGTCGATCTCACAGAAGAAAAATTAAACGAAGCGTTAGAAAAAATCAAGAAGACATACCAATTGGTTCAATTTGTTAGAAAAAAGAAGATCTCCTTGTCCTTAGAAGAAGTATTGTCCCACATCCAGTTATCGACTTCATTTGAAGGCTTACATGATGCATATATCGTCATTGAAAATGTGACAGAAGATTGGGAGATTAAAAAGCCAATTTATGAAGAAATGCGAGATATTTGTGCTAAAGAAACCATTTATTTTGTAAACACAAGCTGTATTTCCATCACAAAGGTAGGATCCCTTATGCATCACCCTGAAAAGGTCATCGGGGCGCATTTTATGAATCCTGTTCCTCTAAAAGCGTTAGTTGAAGTCATTAGAGGAAAAGCGACTTCTGATGAAACAGTAGAAACGGCAAAAGATTTCTTGAAATCCTTTGATAAAACACCTGTCGTCGTGCATGATCTACCAGGATTTGTTTCCAACCGTGTGCTGATGCTGACAATCAACGAAGCCATCTGGGCTGTGCAAGATCAAGTCGCCACACCAGCTGATGTCGATAAAATTTTCCGCGGGGGCTTTGGTCATAAAATGGGTCCGCTTGCGACAGGGGACTTGATTGGACTCGATACGATTTTGAATTCATTGCTTGTTTTATATGAGAGCTACAAAGATCCTAAGTTCCGTCCGTGTCCTTTACTTGTCAAAATGGTCGACGCAGGCGAGTACGGGAAAAAATCAGGTAAGGGATTTTTCCAATATGACATGTGAGAGGAGAAAAAAGAATGGCTAAGCAAATCAAGTGTGTTGTCTGGGATTTAGATCATACATTATGGGACGGAATTTTACTTGAATCAGATGAAGTGACGTTAAAGCCTTCTATCAAAGAGGTGCTGACTGAATTAGATGAGCGAGGCATCCTTCTTTCGATCGCAAGCCGAAATGATGAAGCAGCCGTAAAGGAAAAGCTCTCTGCCTTCGGGATCGATCATTTTTTCCTCTATCCAGAGATTCATTGGAATGCCAAATCTAGTTCGTTAGAGAGAATCAGCGAGCGCTTGAATATTCATAAAGACACCATCCTTTTTATTGATGATCAGCCATTTGAACGAGAAGAAGTGAAGGCTGTTCATCCAGAGATTACGTGCTGGGATGCGGTGGATTATATGACATTGCTGACAGACGACCGGCTGCGTCCAGTCTTTATCACAGAGGATGCTAAACGCCGCAGAGAAATGTATATGGAAGCCGATAAAAGGCAGCAGGAAGAAGAGAAGTATGAAGGGCCGCCTGAGAAATTTTTGGCGTCTTTAGATATGAAATTCATTATATCTGAAGCAGGAGAACAAGACCTTCAGCGAGCCGAAGAATTAACAGTCCGTACCAATCAATTAAATGCAAGCGGGAAAACCTATGATTATGCAGAGCTTGATTACTTTCGTCAATCAGATGCTCACTTGCTTCTGGTCTGTGAACTTGAAGATAAATTCGGCTCCTACGGGAAAATCGGACTCTCTTTAATAGAAGAAATAGGTGACACCTGGCATGTCAAACTACTGCTCATGTCTTGCCGTGTCATGTCTAGAGGTGTCGGGACTATTTTACTCACAACGATCTTGCAAGAAGCGAAAAAGCGAGGAAAGCGTCTTTTGGCTGACTTTAAACAAACAGACCGTAACCGCATGATGTATATCACTTATAAGTTTGCAAATTTCAAAGAAATTGAGAATGGAGAGAACGGCTATATTTTGTTTGAAAACGATTTAAGTTTGATTCAGCCTTTCCCAGAATACGTAGATGTCAAAATTGAAATTGACCAGAAAGACCCAGCCAAACAATAAAAAAGCGAAAAGCGAGGAGATTGAATCATGAACCTACACGAACAAGTAAGAGCATATATCGAGCAAAACCTAGTGGTATTTGATGAGGAAATAGAATTGGGAAATGATGATCACATTTTTGAGCAAGGCTTTGTCAATTCTCTATTTGCGATGAAACTAGTGAACTACATTGAACATGATTTTCACTTCCAGTTAGATAACGAAGATCTCGACATTGCCAATTTTAGTACGGTCAATCGCATTGTCTCCTTAATTGAGAAAAAACAACAGGGGGCGGCTCTTCATGAAAACAGCTGAACAAACAATCGATGGCATTGAGGAAATACGTCAGTATTGCGATCAACATATTCGCCCGTTTGCCAATGAATTCGATGAGACAGAACATCTGCCAGAGTCGCTGATTCGGGACATGGCGAAAAGAGGCTATTTGGCAGCAGGCATCCCATCTTCCTATCAAGGACTGGGGCTTGATCCGATTGCATATGGGCAGTTCACAGAGCAAGTGGGGAAAGCTTGCTGTAATGTACGGACCTTATTGACAGTGAATTCCCTCGTAGGAGAAGCCATCCTTCGTTATGGCACAAAAGATCAGAAACAAGGCTGGCTCGTTGAATTAGCCAAAGGGGAAAAAATCGGTGCCTTTGCATTGTCAGAGCCAAATATTGGTTCAGATGCCAATCATGTCGAAACAAGCTACCAAAAGAATGGACAGACTTATGTGTTGAACGGGAAGAAAAAGTGGATCTCCTTTGGAGCGATTGCGGACTTCTTTATTGTGATAGCAAGAGACGGCGAACAAGTTACCGCATTCCTTGTCGATCGAGGTCAGCCGGGCGTTGAGATTGAGAGAATTACAGGAATGATGGCAAACCGGGCGTCTTATTTAGCAGAAATCACCCTTGATGATGTACAAGTGCATGAAGATTGTGTCTTAGGACCAGTTGGGGGAGGATTTAACCATGTGGTCTCACTTGCTTTAGATCATGGAAGGTACAGTGTCGCTTGGGCAGGGCTCGCCATTGCACAAGAAGCCGTTGATTCTCTCGTAACGTATTCACGTAAAAGAACGCAATTTAATGAAAAGCTGTACAAGCATCAAATGATCAAAGGCATGATTGGAGATGCAGTTACCCAGCTCCATGCAGCCAGAGCATTATGCCTAAAGGCTGGAGAAATGAGACAGGCGAAGCACCCTGATGCCATCACAGAGACATCAATCGCAAAGTATTTCACATCCAAAATTGCCGTTGACATTACAAATACAAATGTCCAAATTCATGGTGGAAGCGGATTTAGCCGTGAGAATTCAGCTTCAAGACTTTATCGAGAAGCAAAGGTGCTCGAAATTATTGAAGGTACTTCTCAAATTCAGCAGCAAGTCATTGCTAACTACGGTTTACGCCATTATTTCGTGAAGCATTCTTAAGAGAAAGGAGATGATCCCATGGCTTTACAGCCGCAGAAGCTGGATAAAAAGAACATTGAAAATATGTTAGGTATCACTACGATCCAAGAAGGAATGCTGTTCCATCATTTAATGGAACCGCACGGAACGGCTTATTTTGAACAACTGCTGATCCAAATAGATGGACAGCTTGATCGAGAAACTTTTGAACAATCTTGGACGAATGTCACCAATCTGCATGACATGCTCAGAACATTGTTTAGGTGGCAGGAGCTCGCAAGGCCTGTACAAATTGTGCTGAAGCAGCATCAGCCTGATATTCGATATCGTGATTTGACTCAATCTGGGCAGCCTCTTCATCTGTTGAAAGAAGAGGTGGTGACACAGGACCGAGAAGAACGTTTTGATCTACAGCAAGTCCCATTTCGCTTGACTTTATGTGAGGTCAATGATGAAGTCAGTTGGATTCTGATTAGCTTCCACCACATTTTATTGGACGGATGGAGCCTTGGGATTGTATTAAGTGATTGGATGAGTGCATATGAGCGGTTGTCTAATGGGGACACCCCCCTTCTTGAACAAAGACCGTCCTATCAATCATTTGTCAAATGGCAGCAGAAAAACCTTCAACAGACAGAAGCACAAGCCTCCTATTGGAAAAATGTCTTGGATGGCTGGAGTTATTCAGAACTGCTTCCAAAGTCAGGTAGCGCGTATGAAGCCACAGGGGCTTTCTCAAAATATGAGCATCAGGTGGAAGCCTCCATTGCTGAGAGTTTGAACGATTTCACGAATAAACATGACGTGACATTGGCATCTGTGATGTATACGCTGTGGGGTGTTTTGCTATCCAGATATGCCAACCAAGATGATATTGTGTTTGGAACAACAGTATCAGGAAGAAATGCGGATGTGCCTCATATAGAAAGGATGACAGGCCTGTTCATTAACACATTACCGCTGCGGGTCTCATTCGAACAGGAGCAGACTATTCTCGAATATATGCAGCAAGTCAATCGTGACGTAGCCATTAGGAATGAATATGAACATACGCCACTATCTGATTTAAAGAAGTATGCAGGTATGACGGCAGAGCAATCGTTATTTGATTCAATCGTCGTAATTGAAAACTATCCACTTGATCAAATGCTAACGAAGAACGATCATCCTGTTCGTATTCGTGGGTTTGAGATGACAGAGCAGACGGAATTCGATCTGACGCTTAGTGTTCAGGCGTTTGATGATCAACTACATTTCTCATTGGTGTATAACCCAGTCAGTTTTTCAGCTGAACAAATCGAAAAATGGTGTCAGCATTTTCTGCATCTCTTGTCTGATGCCTGTGAACATCCGCACAAATCTGCGGATCAATTACAGCTACTATCAGAAGAAGAGAAAGAAAAGCAGCTAGCGGTCTTTCGTCAATATGACGGAGCATCTTCTTGTAATGAACCGACGGTGATTGATCTATTTGAAGAGCAAGTGGAACGAACGCCAGCTGCAACGGCAGTTGAGTTTGGCGATACGACCGTGACATATGAACAACTCAACAAGAGAGTGAATCAGCTCGCACATTATTTACAAAAGAAAGGGGTTAAACAGGAGCAGCGTGTCGGTATTTTAGCAGAGCATTCCATTGAAATGGTTGTGGCATGCTTGGCGATTTTAAAAGCTGGCGGTGCTTACGTGCCAATTGATCCTGAATACCCGCAGGAACGTATAGAGTATTTATTAGAAGACAGCGGGGTTGAATGGCTCCTGACTCATCCGATTAACGGGCTTACTTACGATTATAACGGAGAAAAAATTGATATCACACAGCCGGATTTATACACTGGATCATCAGATAACCTTACAACAGCCATCACCTCAGACCAAACAGCCTACTGCATTTATACATCAGGAACGACAGGAAGACCTAAAGGTGTACTCATTCACCATCTTGGCCTAGCCAACTATATTGACTGGGCAAAACAAGTCTATGTTCGAGGAGAAACAAGGCATTTTGCTTTGTATACTTCACTGTCATTTGACCTGACGGTTACTTCTATTTTTACACCACTGATTTCAGGAAATACCATCATGATTTATCACCATGAAAACCGGCAGCTGCTTGTCGAAGAAATTATAAAGGATAATCGTGCACATGTAATGAAGCTCACGCCGTCTCATTTGCAGTTTATTAAGCATCTGTCTTTTCCAGACAGCCAAATGAAATGCTTCATCTTAGGCGGAGAACAGTTGGAAACATCTTTAGCAAAATCCATTCAGCAATCATTCCCGCAGTCAATTGATATTGTGAATGAATATGGCCCTACTGAAACAGTTGTTGGCTGCATGATTCATCGATATGATCAAGACCGTGATCAAGACGTGTATGTACCGATCGGAAAGCCCGCACAGCATACGGATATCCTTCTTTTTGACAAACATATGAATCTCATGCCGGAAGGGACCATCGGAGAATTATATATTGGTGGGAAGGGTGTCGCAAAAGGCTATTTGAATCGCCCAGAACTTACCGAAGAGCGGTTTGTAGACCATCCTTTCCAGCCAGGTGAAAAAATTTATAAAACTGGTGATGTAGCGCGTATTCTGCCTAATGGCCTCATTCAGTTTTTAGGACGAAATGATGATCAAGTGAAATTGAGAGGCTATCGTATCGAAACAGGTGAAATTGAATTCTGGCTAAATGAACAGCCAGGGGTCAAAGCAGCGGCTGTCGTTGTAAAACCAGATGCTTCTGGTTCACCCTGTTTGGCAGCTTACCTTATCACGACAGCCATACTAGATGAATCCGCAATGAAACAAGCATTGGCTGATCAGCTGCCAGATTATATGATCCCATCTCACTTTGTTCAATTGGATGATATGCCGCTGACTGCTAATGGCAAGCTAGATAAACGGGCACTGCCTGCATTAAAACAGCCGCAGCAAACGAAAAAGCTGATGGGATCAGACAACCTTTCTGACACAGAGAAGGTCATTCATGACATTTGGAAAAAAGTCCTTGGTTTAGATGAGATAAGTGTTCATGACAAATTCTTTGACATCGGCGGGCATTCTCTCAATCTGATTCATGTCAACCAACAGCTTGCTAAGCGATTAAATCAAAGCATTCCAATGGTAGAAATGTTCCGCCGTCCGACAATCAGAGAGCTTGCATCATATTTAAGCGGAGCATCAGAGCCGGTAACAGTCGACACACAATCCGCGAACCAAAAGAGAAGAAAAGAAAACGAGCCAATTGCGATTATTGGAATAGCTGGAAAATTCCCTGGTGCGAAAAATGTTGAGGCATTTTGGCGAAATCTGAAGAAAGGAGAAGAATCGATTTCGTTCTTTTCCGATGAAGAACTGCTTGAAGCTGGCATTGACCGTCAAACCTTTGAACGTCCAGATTATGTGAGAGCAAAAGGTGTGATCGATGGATTTGATTTGTTTGATGCATCCTTCTTCGGTTATTCACCAGGTCAAGCAGAAATGATGGATCCTCAAATTCGCCTGTTACATGAGTACGCTTATAAGGCCCTGGAAGATGCGGGATATGTACAGGAAGATTATACAGGTAAGGTCGGTTTATTTACTGGATCCACATCGAACTTTCAATGGATTCAACAATTTGCATCGTCCCTTGATAGCAGTATGTCAGAACTATTTGAAGTGGGTTCACTTAATGATACGTATACCGTTAGTACAAGAATTGCCCATAAATTGAATTTGAAAGGGCCGGCATTAACGCTTCAAACTGCTTGTTCGACCTCTTTGGTTGCTCTACATTTGGCCTGTCAATCCATTGCAAATGGTGATTCAGATGTAGCGCTTGCGGGTGGTGTGTCGATTTTACACCCAGTAAAATCAGGCTACATTTATCAGCAGAACATGGTGAAATCAAGCGATGGTCATTGCCGCGCTTTTGACGATCAAGCAGATGGAACAGTTGGCGGAGATGGCGTTGGTCTTGTTGCTTTAAAAGCACTCAGTGAAGCCATAGAGGATGGTGACCATATTTATGCAGTCATTAAGGGCTCTGCCATCAACAACGATGGCGATCAAAAGGTTGGCTTCAATGCACCAAGCGTTGAAGGGCAGACACGTGTCATTCAGGATGCTTTACGTCAGGCAGATGTTTCACCGGAAACGATTGAATATGTAGAAACACACGGAACAGGAACGTCTCTTGGTGATCCAATTGAAATAGAGGCGCTGACAAAAGCCTTCCAAACAGAGAAAAAACAATTTTGCCGCATTGGGTCTGTGAAAACAAATATTGGACATTTGGATGCAGCGGCAGGAGCGGCTGGCTTGATCAAAGCAGTGCTTTCGCTTCAGCATCAAACATTTGTGCCAAGTCTTCACTTCAAAAAAGCCAATGAAAACATTGCATTTGAGCATAGCCCATTCGTTGTGAACACCGAACTGACCGACTGGAAGCAGCCGTCTTCACATTTGCGCCGAGCTGGAGTGAGCTCATTTGGAATGGGTGGAACAAATGCGCATGTCATATTAGAAGAAGCACCGCAAAGAGATCGTAAGCAAATGCCGCGTTCTGCCGAGCTGCTTGTCCTATCAGCGAAGAGCAAAACGAGCATTGAAAGAATAAAAGAAAAACTCATGACCCAAATCGAAAACACGCCTTCTATCAATTTGGCGGACGTAGCGTATACCCTGCAAACAGGCAGACAATTTTTTGGTTTCCGTCAGGCATTTGTTGCGGGAAGCAGAGAAGATGCCTTGCGTGTGTTAAAAGAAAAGCAAGGAAAGGGCATTGGCAAGCTCATGCATTCGCATGTTGAAAAACAAAAGATTGTTTTTATGTTTTCAGGGCAAGGCAATCAATATCTCAATATGGGATTAGATTTGTATCGAGAAGAGCCTTATTTCAAGGAGCAAATGGATGCCTGTTTTCAAGCATATGAAGAAGCAACAGGGACAAGCCTTGCCCGTATTCTGTATCCATTAGCCGTTGAAACAGATAAGGCGCACGAAAAATTGGCAAGCACTCAATATGCACAGCCAGCCATTTTTGCTATTGAATATGCACTCTCAATGCTCTTCATTGATTGGGGCATTCGCCCTGATGTGATGATCGGCTATAGCTTTGGCGAATTAACAGCAGCAGCTATATCTGGAGTATTCAGCTTAAAGGATGCGATGTCTATGGTTGCTTACCGGGCTAATGCCATGCAGGCGTCTCCATCTGGCGTCATGATGAGTGTTCCTTTACCTGAAGAAGAATTAAAACCGATGCTTCCAAAGGATGTTTCTCTTGCGGTCGTCAATGATTCTTCATGTATCGTGTCAGGGCTTGAAGAGGCGATCAATGAATTTGAAAATGAGTTGAAGAACAAAAGATTGATGTGTATGCGATTAGGCGGCACAATTGCGGCCCACTCACATGTCATGGAGGAAGCAGCGGAGCAATTCGGAGAAAAATTGCAACATATCAAAGCCAATAAGCTCCGAATTCCATTCATTTCGAATTTATCAGGAGATTGGATGACAGACAAGAGCGCTGGAGATGTGTCTTATTGGAAACGGCATATGACCGATACGGTTCGCTTTGCTGAAGGCATCAGGAATATCTTACAAGAGGAGAATATTCAATTAATTGAGATTGGACCTGGACAGGATTTAAGTGTCATGGTCAACCGATCTCTCAACGGCCTGAATCAGCAGGTATGCCATGTGCTAAGGCATGCAAAACAAGATGTGACGGATAGTGAGTTTTTACTCGCACAGATTGGTCGTTTATGGTCACACGGGCTGTCGATTGATTGGAATCGATTCCAGATGAACCGTCAAGCATTGAAAACACCATTACCAACGTATGCGTTTGATCGTACCTCCTATTGGTATGATCCATCAGATCTTGTAAAGCACGACAATTCAAAGCGGTTTGGAAAAAAGAGGCCAATGGAAGAATGGTTCTATACCCCTCATTGGGAAGCGGATCTTTTACCTTGCTCGCCATCCGATGATTCCTCTGCTGGAGCCATGCTTTTATTTGCAGAGCCATCTGCTTTCGGAGAGAAGGTAGCAGCTGAGCTTTTGACGAAACGGAAAGAGTACGTTGTGGTTCAAAAAGGAGATCAGTTTACGAAGCATAATCAAAAAAGCTATACCATTCGTTCTCATGTGCCATCTGATTATGAAAAGCTCATCTCGAATCTGGTAGATGATCATATCAACGTGACAAATGTTTGCCATCTATGGGGACTTTCAGATCGACTTTCATCCCAAACGGAGGAAGAGTGGGTCGTGCAAACGCAGCGAGATTCTTATTACTCCTTACTTTATATCGGACAGGCATTGAAGAAATATGTCTTTGACCAAAAGGTATTGATAACAGTTCTTTCTTCGCTGACGTATGCCATTGGCGGAGAGCCTGTGCTTTATCCTGAGAAAGCTGTCCATCTTGGACCTGCCATGGTGATTTCACAAGAAACACCGAACTTACATTATCGTATTCTTGATGTGGATCGTCCAGTAGAAAATGGTGTTCAGGAAAACAGTTTGTTGAAACAAATCAGCGATGAACTAGATCGAACGTATGGACAGCTTCTCACTGTCTATCGACGGAATAAACGATATGTGAAAAAGTATGCGAAAGGTTCAGTTCCTGAAACAGGACACGTTCATTTGGCTAAAAAAGATGGTGTGTACATTTTAATTGGCGGACTTGGTTTTATAGGATTGAACATCGCCCAGACTTTGGCCGAGCAAACGCAGGGAAAATTGGTCCTAACGAGTAGGTCTGGACTGCCTGATAGAAGCGAGTGGCCCGAGTGGCTAGCGACGCATGATGAACATGATCCAACAAAGAAGAAAATTCAAAAGGTCATGGCACTGGAAGAGACTGGCGCAGAAGTGCTGATAAAGAAAGTAGACGTTCGTCACCGAGAGGATATCCAGCAATTAATAAGCGCAGTGGATGCGTCCTATGGACAAATTGACGGTGTAATCTATGCAGCAGGTGTAACTGGTGACCAATCATTCCGGGTGATGGAGCAAACGGATGACACATTCTCAGAGCCGCATTTTGAGGCCAAGATGAACGGTGTACTTCATCTGAATGCTGCCCTCGGTGATCGACCACTTGATTTCTGCTTTGTGCTATCATCCTTGTCACCAATATTGGGTGGACTTGGTTTTACAGCCTATACAGCTGTGAATCATTTCATCGATGCGTACGTATATGAACGCAATCTACGTTCGCAAACGCAGTGGTCTGTGATTAGCTTTGACGGCTGGGAATTTGAGGATGGCAAGCAGTTGGATCTTCCAATCGGGGATGATGTCACCGAAACGTTGATTACAGAAAAAGAAGGAAGAGCGATCTTTGAGCGACTGCTTTCACTTCTTCAAGTTGAACATATTGTCATTTCGACAACAGATTTACACGATCGCATCCACCGATATGTAGATCGTCTATCTCGCGAAGAAGAGAGTGACGGTGAGCATGTACAAGATGGGACGATGTATTCCCGACCAGCGCTGTCGACGAATTATGTCGCACCTGAAACAGAGCTGGAGAAGGAACTAAGTCAACATTGGCAAGCGTTCTTTAAGATTGATGAAATTGGCATAGATGATCATTTCTTTGAAATGGGAGGAGATTCCCTAAAGGCGATCACCTTTATTGGCATCATTCATCGTGCATTTAGTGTAGAACTGACGCTGCCTCAATTTTTCCAAATGCCAACGATTCGTTTAATGGCAGAATATATCGATCAAGCAGATACAGCGACATATCAGGTGATTGAAAAAGCCGAAGTGAAGGAACGTTATCCTCTGTCGTCTGCCCAAAAACGTTTGTACCTTATGCAGCAAATGGATTTGAGCAGTACAGGATACAACGAATTTAAAGCGGGACGGATTAAAGGTAAGCTCGATATCAGCAGATTGGAATGGGCATTTCAACAGCTAATCAAGCGTCACGAAAGTTTGCGGACAGCGTTTGTACTAAAGAATGGCATCCCTTATCAAAAGATCGAAGAAGAGGTGCCGTTTTCTGTCACACTGTTTGATGTCACGAAAGGATCAAGTCAAGCATCTGAGGAAGATCAAAAACAAGTGATTGAACAATTTCTGACTCCCTTTACGTTAAGTGAGGCCCCATTGATGAGGGTAGGTGTGATGAAGGTCGCAGAAGAGGAGTTTGTGCTCATGCTGGACATGCATCACATTATCTCAGATGGTCTTTCTCAAGATATTTTGGTCAACGATTTTATGCAGTTATATGATGGAAGGACGCTTGCACCTTTAGCTCTTCAATATAAAGATTTTTCAGAATGGCAAAATGACATGCTTGCTTCTGATGCACTCAAAGAATCAAGTGATTATTGGAAAAATCGGCTGGAAGGTGCACCTGCACTAGATTTACCAACAGATTTCAACCGGCCAGAGGTGAGACAATTCCGAGGCGGACATTATACGTTCCGTATAGAAGAAGCAGAGCTGAACGCGTTTAAACAGGTCATTTCAAAAGAAGATGCAACTCTGTTTATGGGGCTGTTA
The DNA here is from genome assembly GCF_037104745.1 of Bacillus sp. FJAT-53060. Taxonomy (NCBI): domain Bacteria; kingdom Bacillati; phylum Bacillota; class Bacilli; order Caryophanales; family Bacillaceae; genus Bacillus; species Bacillus sp. FJAT-53060. Next base: position 30,249 of record NZ_JBAWSW010000005.1, on the reverse strand, counting down.
AGTCTTTATCAGATTTTACTTCATAAATTAAGCGGGCAATCAGATATCACGGTTGGGGTTCCAGTATCAGGAAGAAAACAAGAGGAGCTGCAGCAAGTCATCGGTATCTTTGTCAATATGCTGCCACTTCGTTTATATCCTAAAGGAGAAATGACGTACCGTGAGTTCCTTAGCGATGTAAAGGCATATGTGATTGATGATTTCGGACATCAAGATTTTCAATATGAACAAATGGTCCAAGACCTGCAGCTGAGCCGAAATGTCAGCCGGAATCTATTGTTTGACGCTGTGTTCGCTTTGCAAAATATGAATCAGCCAGAACTGAAGGTAGGAGGTTTAACCTTTAGTGATTATCAGTATGAGACAGGAACGTCGCGGTTTGATTTATTGTGGATTGCGTATGAGCAGGGAGACGGGCTTTCTTCAACCCTTGAATATAATACAGAACTTTTCACAGAGGAAACCATTCAGCGCATTGCCGGCTTGCTGAAAGACATCATGCGAGCTGTCACAGTAGATGCAGTGAGATTAGAGGATATCGAACTGACTTCTTCATTCAAGCAACTAGACGACGTATCTCTTTTCGAATTAGATGACTTAAAAATATAAGTAAAGAGGTGAATGGAAGAGTGATTGAACAGGATGATTTTCAACTAAAAGCAGTGGCGAAGGAAAAGGTGAAGGAAAGAGCCTACTGGACATCTATTTTATCAGATGCTCAGTTGGATGGACGCATTCCCAATACGGTTTTACAAGCCAAGCCTGCTGCACTTAATCGATCGCTTTATTCGTCCTTCCCTACGGCTGTGAACCATTCGTTAAAGCAATTATGTGGAGATTCTGATTTGCGAATGTTTATTGTGCTGACCACAGCCGCATTTGGCTTGTTGCAACGTTATAGCGGAAAAACTGAATTGATGGTGACTGTTCCTACAATGGAACAGTCCGGCAATCAAAGCGCCATTAATCATATGCTGCCACTCAAGGCAGAGATTGATGTTCATATGAGCTTTAGCGCAGGATTAGACGCAGTAAAACAATCGTTTCAGGAGGCAGTGCGTCATCAAAACTACCCTGTTCACATTTTAATGGATGAAATTTGGCACTCAATAGGAGATAGCAATCAGCGTGTCAATCTGGCTTGTGCGTTTGAGACATTGCATGGACATGCTGATCGAGAGCAATTAAATGCGGATGTACTCATTGTATGGAAGAAAGAACAAGATCACCTTCATGCCGAAGTCCACTGGGATGCTTCAGTTTATGAAGATCAAATGATGGAGCAGTTTTCCAATCATTTCATGATACTCTTAGAGCAATTTCTCAAAGCACCTGAACAAGCCATGAGCACACACTCATTTCTGTCTGAAAAGGAAAAAAGTCAATTATTTGATGCATTTCAAGGGGAGTCGCTCCCTTATCCAGTTGATCGTGATATTGTGTCTTTATTTCAACAGCAAGTCCAGTTACATCCAGACCGAACGGCCGTTGTGTTTGACACCACCTCCTATACATATGAAGAGGTAGACCGTTTATCAGATCGCATAGCGCTTAGACTTTCTCAAAGTCAGATGACAAGGGAGACCCCAGTTGGTCTTAAAATGTATCGATCTGCTGAACTTGTGATTGCTATTCTTGGCATACTAAAGGCTGGCTATGCTTATTTACCGATTGATGTGAATCTGCCGATCGAAAGAATTCGGTATATGCTCAACAACAGTGGTGCTAAGGCCATTGTATCGGATTCAGCCGGAGATGATGGATTGGATGTCGAGGTTCACGTTATGCAAGACATGCTTCATGAATCGGAAGCAAAAGAGAAGCTGATTTCATCCATTTTGCCTTCGGATATGGCTTATGTGCTGTATACATCAGGCACGACAGGACATCCGAAGGGGGTTGTCATTGAACATCGTCAGGTCATTAATCTGGTTTACGGAATGAAAACACGCTTTTTTGATCTACTCTCAGATGATTTGCAAGTAGGAATGCTGGCTTCACATATTTTTGATGCGTCTGTTCAAACGTTGTTTCCAACATTGTTGCTCGGACATACGCTGCATATTGCAAAAGATGAAGTCCGAATGGATGGTCATGCGTTATGGGATTTTTATCAAAACAATCATATTCAGCTGTCAGATGTGACACCCTCTCATTTAAAGCTGATGAACAAAGCAGCAGGGCAATCGAAACAGGACCTGCCTGCACTGGACATGCTGCTTGTGGGCGGAGAAATATTCACAAAAGAGCTGAGGGATCAATTTTTACAGCATTTATCAAGTGAAGGACCCATCATGTTTAATATATATGGCCCTACTGAATGTACTGTTCAGTCATCATCTTTTTTGATTCCACATGATTGGGATGAACAAGTCATTCCTATTGGGCAGCCAATGCCAAATGAGCGTATCTTCATATGTGACGCGCAAGGGGAGCCAGTTCCGATTGGCGTATTTGGTGAACTGTATATCGCAGGTGATGGTGTAGCACGTGGGTACATCAATCACCCTGATCTGAACAAGGAGAAATTTATCAAAAAACCAGAGTTGGGCTGCGGGATGATATACACGACGGGAGACCTTGCAAGATGGCGTTTTGATGGGTTATTGGAATTTGCCAAAAGGATCGACAACCAAGTGAAAATCAGAGGATATCGGATTGAGCTAGAAGAAGTTCGTAGAGCTATTCTAGATGATCCACATTATCAGGGATTCATTCAAGATGTCATTGTGATCCCTAAGGAAACGACAGAGCAGGACCAATACATTTGTGCTTATTTGATGGCAAAACAAGTCATAGATCAGCGTGCACTTCGCCAGTCCTTAAGTGAAAGATTACCAGGTTATATGGTCCCAAGTCATTTGATTCAGGTCGATCAATTTCCTTTAAATCTATCAGGGAAATTAGATATTCAAGCACTGCCGAATCCAGAAGATCAGCAGCCGAGCGAGCAAGAGACAGTGACCATTCAGGCACATAATGAAACAGAGCAGAAGCTTGTTCGTATTTTCGCTTCTATTTTACAAGTCCCTGCTTCTCAGATTCGATTAGATGATCCATTTTTCGATTTGGGCGGGAACTCTTTTAATATCGTTGAGCTGTCAAATAAATTGAAAGAGGAATTTCAGCAGGAGCTGACCGTGATGGAGCTGTTCCAATATACAACCGTTTTACAAATAGCAGACCAATTAAGAAACAAAGCAGCAGGACAAGATAAACCAATAGAAGATGACGGTGAAAATGAAGCGGATGACTTAGAAAGTGCCGCACAACTGTTAGGCGGGATGATAGATGAGTAAGTTAACAGGATTAGAGGTTGCAGTGGTTGGTATGGCTTGCCGCTTTCCTGGAGCGAAGGATATTCATAGCTTTTGGGACAACCTTGCAAATGGAAGAGAGTCCATTACGTTTTTTTCTAAGGAAGAGCTACTTGAGGCAGGGGTTGAGCAAGAAGCATTGGATCATGAGCAATATGTACGTGCCAAAGGAGCTGTAGATCAGCATGATCACTTTGATGCGGATTTCTTTGGTTATTCACAGCGTGAGGCAGAAGTAATGGACCCGCAAATCCGCATGTTTCATGAGGTGGCGTGGGAATCCCTTGAAGACGCTGGCTATAACCCCGAAACCTATCAGGAGCCGATCGGTTTATTTGGCGCTGCTTCTGCAAATTTATATTGGCAAGCAGCTTCCATGCTAATGAGAACGAATAACTCATCTGAGCAATTTGCGGCTGTTCAGTTAACAGATAAAGATTTTATGAACACAAAGGTGTCCTATAAGTTGAATTTGAAGGGGCCGAGTGTAGCTGTTGATACGGCTTGTTCTTCCTCGTTGGTGGCAGTCCATTTGGCGTCACGCGCCCTGCTAACAGGAGAATGTAAAATGGCACTTGCTGGCGGTGTCACCATCACTACTCCTCACAAAAAAGGATACATGTATCAAGAGGGTATGATCATGTCTCCTGATGGACACTGCCGAGCCTTTGATGAACAGGCAAAAGGAACAGTTGGCGGCGAGGGCTGTGGAGTCGTTGTGCTCAAATCATTAAAGCAGGCGCTAAAGGATAAGGATCATATCTATGGTGTGATAAAAGGATCGGCGTATAACAATGATGGCGGGAGAAAGGTCGGTTATACAGCCCCAAGTATAGAAGGACAAAGTGAAATTATTAAAAAGGCGCTCAACATCAGTCGTGTAGAAGCCGAGAGCATTTCATATATCGAAGCACATGGCACCGGCACGACCCTCGGAGATCCGGTTGAAATTGAGTCACTCAATAAAGCCTTTCAAACCGATAAAAAACAGTTTTGTGCCATTGGGTCTGTAAAAACAAATATCGGTCATCTTGATTCAGCGGCAGGTATTGCTGGCTTTATTAAAACGACACTGAGTCTTTATCATCAAACATTGCCGCCGAGCCTTCATTATAAGAAGCCGAATCCAAAAATTGATTTTGAATCAAGTCCGTTTTATGTGAATACAAAACCCGTACCATGGACGAAAGTGGGTCATCCATTGCGTGCTGGGGTCAGTTCATTTGGTGTCGGCGGAACGAATGTACATCTCATCCTGGAAGAGGCACCCATAGCCGAAAAACTGTCAGCAGAAAAGGATCACGAACTTCTGGTAGTTTCGGCAAGATCGAAACAGGCGGTTCAAAAGTCTGCTGAGCAAGTCACATCTTATTTAAAAGAACAAAAGGATGTGCCGCTGTCACATGCTGCATTTACGCTGCAAGAAGGACGAAAGCATTTTCCTTATCGCCAAGCCTTGCTTGCCAGCCCAGATCGCACATTCCAGTCATCAGGACAGCCTCAAATGGCCTTTCAACAACCTGCAGTTGTCTGGATGTTTTCTGGTCAAGGTGCTCAGTATGTCAATATGGGCAAGGATTTATATGAGAATGACCCGGCATTTAAACAAGCGCTTCAGAAATGTTTTGCCATTGTTTTATCATTGGCTGGCATTGAGATCGAGAGAGTGCTATATCCTTCAACCGAAGAGGAAGGCACCCAGGCAGAACATCTTATGCAACAAACTTCTTATACACAAATCATCTTGTTTAGTTTTGAGTATGCCCTCGCATCGAAGCTCATGGGACTAGGCATACGTCCGCATTATTTTATCGGTCATAGTATTGGAGAAATCACGGCTGCCTGTGTGGCAGGTATCATCCAGCTTGAAGATGCGATTCGGATCGTTTTAAATAGAGGCAATTTGATGCAAAAGATGCCTCCAGGAGATATGGCTGGTGTGGCGCTTTCAGCCGAAGAGATTGAGCATAAACTTCCAGATGGTGTCGAGCTTTCAGCGGTAAATAGCTCACAGTTATCTGTTGTATCTGGTCCTTCTGATCGTTTGCAGGCTTATATTGAACAGGTTGAAAAAAGAGGAGCGTCTGTTCAAAAGTTGAAAACCTCTCACGCCTTTCATACGAGTATGATGGCTGATGCAGCTAAGCAGTTTAAGGAGGTTCTCTCTGAAATGACCTACCAGCAAGGTCATATACCAATCATTTCCAATGTGACCGGTAGCTGGTTAACCCATGAGCAAGCAGCATCACCTGATTACTGGGCATCTCATATTAGGCAGCCTGTTTTATTTAGTCAAGGGATAGAGAGGTTACTTGCATTTGGAGAAGTGGTCTTCATTGAACTCGGTCCAGGTCATACATTGACTCAATTCGTGAGACGGCATGATCGCTATGATGTGGACAAAGCAGCTGCTGTTTCATTGGTAAGACATCCAAAAGAGCAAGCAGCTGATGATGAATATATGCAAAAGGCAATAGGAAAGTTATGGAGTTACGGAGTGGAGCCGAACTGGAGGGCTGTCAGAAAAGGAGAGGCCCCATATCGAGTCTCTCTACCAACCTATCCATTTGAGCATCAAAAGTTCCCCTCACCGCAGTTCCAAGCTGATCAGCTGATGAGTGCATTATCTCCAACAGCACAGAAGAATCACTTAGCTGACTTTCAAGACTGGTTCTACATTCCAGTGTGGGAGCGATCTTCACCAGTACTGAAAGAACAGAATCATCAAGGGAAGCGTGTGTTGGTTTTTGAGAAAAATGGTCATATCGGCGCCTATTTGAAAGAGCGAAATGCGCAGGTCGTCAGCGTATGTCAAAGTGATCATACAATAAAAGAAAATGACCAGATGATGAAGGCAGACGTTCATATGCTGACACATATAGAGTGGGTCATGGCTGAATTACAGCAATCTGGATTTATACCTGAAGACATCATCTGGATGCATGATGAGCTCACTTCGGAGACGGAAGACAAGCCAAATTATTTATCTGTACTCGATCTCGTCAGGCTGATCGGAAAACACCATAACACACACATGAGACTTCATCTCGTGACGAGCCAAGCGCATGATGTCATCGGGACGGAGAAGATTCAGCCTCTTCAAGCAACAATGACAGGACTTGCGCTGACCATTCCGCAAGAATATCAGCACATAGCGTGTCATCACATTGATTTATGTCAGGATAAGATGGCAAATTGGCCGCTATTTCTCTCATATGAGGTAGCGATGCACGATCAAGAAGCGATCGTTGCATATCGTGGCAGCAGCCGGTGGATTCGAAAAGCTTCAAGCACATCGTTAAGCCGAGAGGAATCGTCTAAGCAGCCTTTCAGATCTAGCGGCGTTTATTTCATTACTGGTGGTATGGGCGGCATTGGCTTCACATTAGCTAAGCATTTAGCAGAAACGTATCAAGGGAAACTTGTGATCATGACCCGATCACATATACGTGAACGATCTGAATGGCACGAGCTGCGTGATGAAGATGGGAAAGAAGCTGAGGCTGTTAAAAAGCTGCTGGCTCTTGAAGAATTAGGTGCTAGTGTACAAGTTGTACAAGGTGATGTGTCGGATGAATATGCTGTACAGCAAGCGATTCAGCTAGCCCATACGGTATTTGGTGGTTTACATGGCGTCATTCATGCGGCAGGAGAGGCAGACGGGAAGATCATCCAAGCAAGAACAGTAGAAGATGAGATTCGCATGTGTCAGGCAAAAATCAACGGAACCTATGTGTTGGGGGAAGCACTCAAGGGTGAAACGCTCGATTTCTTTTTGCTTTGTTCATCCCTCGTTTCCTTTCTTGGAGCGGCTGGACAGGTTGCTTATGCGGCTTCTAATGCCTTTATGGATAGCTTTGCTCATGAGAAAAGGAAGGAAGGGAAGCCAGTTATTTCTTTGAACTGGGATCGCTGGGAGAAAGTCGGTATGGCACATGATTCGGCATTGGCGGCGAAAGTCAATGACATGCTGGCACTTGAGGAGCAGGCAGGAATTTCTCCAGAACAAGGAATGAAAGTGCTCCAAGAAGTGCTGCGACTAGATTATCCGCAAATTCTTGTGTCAGTTCGAGATATGGGAGAGAGAATCAAACATCGCTTAACATCTGTGCAACAAGAGGAGACGCCGCTTCAAGAAATATCACAGGGAATAGATGATCGTCTAGAATCATCTTTGAGTGATGTGCTCAGCTCCTTTTTTAAACATGAGCCGGATGTAAATGAGAATTTCTTTGAAATGGGTGCGACATCCCTTGATTTGTTGCAGATGAGTGGACATATCAAATCGGTATACGGCATTGAGGTTCCGGTGGTCATGATGTATAGCCATCCAACCATCGCGTCATTGGCTGCCGAATTGAAGAGAATACATGGTGTAAAGGAAGAAAAGCCAGCTGTTGCCGAATCATCTAAACTACGCAAACAAGCGATGGCTGAAGGGAAAAATCGCCGTAAACAGAGATTAAAACGAAAATAGATGGGAGAAATGTAGCGTATGTCTGATCAAGAGCAATGGACTGAATCTGGACTTGAAATTGCAGTAGTAGGATTAGCAGGTACGTTTCCCGGAGCTCCGGATGTCCAAACGTTTTGGGAAAATGTATCGCAAGGGAAGGAATCCGTTACGTTTTTCACTGATGAGGAATTAAAGGCAGCGGGTGTGGGTGAGACGCTGCTAAAGCGTCCTGATTATGTGAAGGCAAAGCCATATTTACAAGATGCTGCATCATTTGATGCGGACTTCTTTGGCTATTCTCCGCGCGAGGCTTCAATGATGGATCCGCAAATTCGATTGATGCACGAATGTACATGGCATGCACTAGAAGATGCCGGCTATGAACCTGAACAATACGATGGGTTAATTGGTCTTTATGCTGGGGCATCTAGCAATCTATCATGGATGGGTCAGCATATGTCGTCACTTGGAAAGAACGAAGATGTGTTTCAAATCATGCATCTCAATGATCCGTCCTTTGCTTCTCGGGTTGCCTATAAATTAAATCTAAAGGGTCCAAGTGTATCAGTGCAAACGGCTTGCTCTACGTCACTTGTCGCCATCCATATGGCATGCCAAGGATTGATTGGAGGAGAATGTGATCTTGCGTTAGCTGGCGGTGTCACGCTTCATCAACCTCAGATCACGGGATATCAATACCAAGAAGGAATGATTTATTCTCCTGATGGTCATTGCCGTCCATTTGATGAGAAAGCAAAAGGGACGATTTTTGGAGAAGGTGCAGGGGTTGTTGCGCTAAAACGATTAAAGGATGCGATAGAAGACGGAGATTTTATTTATGCCGTCGTGAAAGGGTCTGCAACGAACAATGATGGGAGCAGTAAAGTCGGCTATACAGCTCCAAGTGTCAGTGGTCAGGCAAGTGTTATTGAATCTGCTTTAGAAATGGCCGAGACAGAACCAGAGACGATTTCTTATATTGAATCACATGGAACGGGTACGCCAGTAGGGGATCCGATAGAAATTGAAGCACTCACTCGCGCTTTTCAAACAGATCAACAAGGCTTTTGCCGGATTGGATCAGTCAAAGCCAATATCGGTCATTTAGATGCAGCAAGCGGCGTGGCTGGTTTTATCAAAACAGTCATGATGTTGCATCACCGTCAATTTACCCCGATGCCGCACTTTGACAAGCCGAATCACCGTATTCCATTTGATCAAAGCCCATTTTATGTTGGGACGGACAAAGAAGAGTGGAAGGCGTCTCATTTGCCAAGGAGAGCTGGAGTCAGCGCCTTTGGTATCGGTGGTGCAAATGCCCATGTCATCTTAGAAGAGGCGAAGCCAAGAAAAGCGCACAGCACGACACCTTCCAAGGAATTAATCGTGCTGTCAGCCAGATCAAAGCATGACTTGAAAAACATGACAAAGAACTTGAAGGAATATGTTTCCTCACATCATGAACTCTCAATTGGTCAAGCTGCTTACACCTTACAAAGGGGAAGAAGAGCGTTCCAATATCGTAAAACGTTTGTCTGTTCCACGCGTGATGAATTATTAGAACAACTGCATGATCTAAACGAGGAAACATTAGGTAGAGAAAGTGTTCTTTTCAAACGGATACGCATGAGGTCGTCTGGCTATGATGAGGCTGGTCTACAAAAATATATCAAGCTGTATGAGAAAGATTCTTCTTTCAAAAGAGAAGTGGATCGGTCAATAAGTCTCATCCAATCAGTGTTACCTATAGCCAAAGACCAGTTATTTCATACAAAACAACATATATCGGAAGGACAAGCAGAAGTAGCTATGCTGATCATGACATCGGCGTTTTCAAATCAACTGAAGGCATTCGGAATTGAGCCAGACGTATGGATTGGAGAAGGAAGTGGGGTTTGGACAGCATTATGTGTAGCAGGCGGTCTTGAGCTAACAGAAGCTGCATCCATTCTTTATCATCTCAATGAAACTCAAACGATGGATCAATGGCTGTCTACATTGCCTCAAAAAACGCTGCATCAGCCTGTTTACATTCAACAGACCGGAGAGGAACTGACCACTTTCCATCCATCGTCTGCAAGGCGTTATCTCGATATGGACAACACTGTAAACCTGTCTGCGATTGATCAGGAATCAGCTGCCTTGATCATCGACCTTTCAATGAAACAAGACATTATGGTTAAAAAGGGAGCAGAAAAAATAACCGAAACTCTTGATGGGGACATCCTTCAAATTGCAGGTGCTCTTTGGGAAATGGGGGTCGATCTAGCTTTTCCTTTAACAGAGGAGAAAAATAGGCAGCGTATTCCGCTCCCAGGGTATCCATTTCATAAAAAAGACTTCTCTGCACAAACAAAGCCTATGGCATCTATTGAACCGCAAAAGTCGCAGGAGGAAAAGCGTCTATTTTCATCGCTTGCTTCTTTACAAAAAGACATTCACGACATTGTTCAAACTCATTTTGGATTCGATCAAATGGACGATGAATCGCCATTTTTTGAATTTGGTGCGACATCTCTCGATATATCCCAGCTTGCAGCGAAAATATCTGAGCGAATCGATCAACAAATCGACACTGTTCAATTATACCGTTTTGCCACGGTAGCAAGCCTCTCTGAATACTTGTTTGAAGAGCAGACAGAACGTGAAGAAACACCTGCTTTACTCCCAGCAAAAATGACAACACAAGAACATGCAGATATTGCCATTGTCGGAATGGCAGGAAGGTTCCCAGGGGCTTCGTCGCTAGAAGACTTTTGGCAGCGTCTTGTGAATGGCGAGGAAATGATTCATTTTTTCACAGAAGAAGAGCTCAAGAAAGCGGGGCTGGATGCGGCTGTTTTTCAGCATCCAAATTTTATCGGAGCAAAAGGTCGTTTACAAGACATCGAAGGCTTTGATGCAGACTTCTTCAACTACTCTGCTAGAGAGGCAGAGCTGATGGATCCGCAGTTCAGACTCTTGCATGAATGTGCTTGGGAAGCGCTCGAGGATGCAGGCTGTGACCCTGACAGAATGGCTGGGAAAATTGGGGTTTATACAGGAACAAGTCCAAATCATGAGTGGCTGACGCGTTTTGCACACCAGATGGATGAAACAGAGCAATTCAGCGCCATGCTGTTAAATGATCGTGAGTTCTTTAGTACGCAGCTTTCTTATAAATTGAATTTACACGGGCCGAGTGTGACGATGCAGACAGCTTGTTCGACCTCACTCGTCAATATTGGCATGGGATGTCAGGCGTTATTGAATCAAGAATGTGATGCAGCGCTGGCAGGCGGTGTGACGGTCAGCTCGCCAGAAAATATCGGCTACATCTATCAAGATGGAATGATTCAATCAAAAGATGGCCATTGCCGTCCCTTTGACCAACAGGCGAGCGGAACCATTTTCGGAGATGGCGCGGGGATTGTTCTGTTAAAACGTTACGAAGATGCAATAAGAGACGGCAACCCGATTCATGCTGTTATCAAAGGGATTGGCGTGAACAATGATGGCAACCGAAAAGCTGGTTTTACCGCACCGAGTGTGGAAGGACAGGCAGAGGTTTTAAAAGAAACCTATGAAAAGTCAGGCATAGACCCCGCTTCCATTGGTTATTTAGAAGCGCATGGTACGGGGACAAAAATGGGAGATCCAATCGAGGTATCTGCCCTCAGTCAAGTGTTCAAAGGAATAGAGCCGCTGAGCATTCCAATCGGCTCTGTCAAAAGCAATGTCGGACACTTAAATAGTGCAGCAGGGATCGCAGGTCTGTTTAAAGTCATTTTGTCCATGCAACATAAAACGATTCCACCGACCATTCATTATGAGTCGCCAAATGAAGATATTCCTTTCAAAGATACACCGTTTTATGTGAATCAAAAGGCACTGTATTGGAAGGAAACAGATAAGCCGAGAAGAGCGGGCATCAGTTCTTTCGGTATCGGCGGGACGAATGCTCATATGATCATAGAAGAAGGAATAAAGGCTAAGAAAAAACCAGCTTCTCATCAAAAGCAACTGCTCGTCTTATCTGCAAAAACCGATACCGCTTTAGCGGCAATGACAGATCAATTAAAGCAGTATATGTTGGAACATCCTCAAGTTCCGCTCGAAGATATCGCTTATACATTGCGCTATGGCAGAAAGCAATTTTCGTACCGCAAAGCAATCGTGCTCTCGTCTGCTGATGATTGGAGGCAACAAAAACAAATAGAAACCAGTGTGTTCCGAAGCAAAAAATGGCGTAAAGCTACATTTATGTTTTCTGGTCAAGGTGCTCAATATGCTGGCATGATGCGTGGTTTATACGAAGCAGAACCAGTATTCAAATGGGAAGTAGATAGATGTTTTAAATATGTACTGGAAACAGAGCAAGTTGATTTAAAGGCAGTTGTTTTTGCAGAGGATCATGAAACAAACCAGGACATCACAAAAACGTCAAATGCTCAGCCGCTTCTCTTTATTTTTGAATATGCATTAGCAAAAATGCTACAGCATAGTGGTGTTGAGCCGGAATCTATGATTGGACACAGTATTGGTGAATACGTTGCAGCTTGTTTGTCAGGTGTCTTCTCGTTGGAATCTGCTTTAACACTCGTTATGGCAAGAGGCAGATTGATGCAAGGGATGGAAAAAGGCGCAATGCTTAGTGTGCAGCTATCGGAAACAGAGCTTACTTTGATGATGGATAAATCGCTTTCTATTGCTGCTATCAATGCGAAAGACCTTTGTGTCGTGTCTGGTAAGGAAGAGCATGTGACCGCTTTTGAAAAGAAGTTACAAGACAAAGGGATTGTCACGAGGCAGCTGCATACTTCCCATGCCTTTCATTCATATATGATGGAGCCGATGCTTGAGGAGTTTCATCAATTCGTAGAGCAAGTGGAATTTCATGAGCCGTCGATTCCGTTCATCTCAAATGTGACAGGCACATGGGCGAAAAGCGAAGAGGTGACGACAGCGTCTTATTGGACGAATCACCTTCGCGGAACTGTTCGGTTTCACGATGGCTTATCTCAGCTATTAACCGATGAAGTACTAGCACTCATTGAGGTAGGACCTGGGAACAGCTTGACGGCATTAGCGAAGCGTCATGAAAACAAAGAACATCATCATGATGTGCTGAATATGGTGAGGCATGCACAAGAACAAGCAGATGATCATGCGTATTTCTTAAAGCGAATAGGAGAGTTATGGGCAGGCGGCTACGAGGTCAAGGCGCAGCAATATCCAACACAAGAGGATCATCAGCTTGTATCGTTACCAACCTATCCATTCCAACGCAAACGATATTGGACTGAAGCAGGAAAGCCAGCTTCTCCGCAGCTATCAGTCCCTAAGGAAACAAAGAAGAAAGAGATGGGGGAATGGTTCTATCTTCCTTCGTGGGAGCAGCAGCCGCTAAAACCAGTTTTCGAAAAAGAAACAGAAGAACAAACATGGCTCATTTTTCGGGAAAAGGATGCCTTTCATGAACTGTTTACACAATCATTCATCCAACACGATATTAAGGTCATTTCTGTCACAAAGGGTGAAGCTTATCAAGAGCTAGATCAGTCGTTTACGATCAATCCGGCAGAAGGCCAGCACTACCGTAACATGCTAGATTCATTGTCTAATAGAGGTGTCAATATCCATCGGATTCTGCATTTATGGGAAGCTGCGAAAGAAGATGACAACTCGAATCGACAAGCCGCTTTTCAGGCGCACATTGAAAAAGGCTATTACAGTTTAATTTTCTTATCTCAAGCGATTGCTGCCCAAAAAAATATTCGAGAATGTCGTCTGTTTACTGTCACTAGCGGAATTCAGCCAGTCACAGGACATGAGACGATTTGTGCAGAGAAAAGTGCAATGCTTGGACCGTGTAAAGTCATTTCACAGGAATACCACCATATCAAATGCTGGAATATTGATGTGGAGGACGTGCCAGACGTGATGTCTTGGAAGGAACAAGCACTTGTCGATCTGATTGTTCAGGAAATCATGCAGCCTGGAAAGGACCAGCTTGTGGCGTATCGCAATCGTCAACGCTGGGTACAGAGCTACAAACATTTGCCGCTGCAAAAAGAGGATGGGCTTCCAAACATGATCAGGCCAAATGGTGTGTATCTGATTACAGGCGGTTTAGGAGGCATCGGTTTTGTCCTATCAAAGATGCTGGCGAAAGAAGGAAACGTCCATCTTTATTTAACAGGAAGAACAGCATTACCGCCAAGAGACGAATGGGCGTCCTATACTCATCAAGAGAATGCGGATGAAGGGATGCGTACGAGAATTGAGAAAGTACTTGAGCTCGAACGATTAGGTGCAACAGTTGAGGCGATGCAGGCGAATGCAGGAGATCTTGATGATATGAAGCATGTGTTTAGTGCCATTCGTAATAAGCACGGCGGCGTTCATGGTGTGTTCCATGCGGCAGGGTTGCCTGGCAGTACATCCTTCCGGGCGATCAAAGATATACCTTCTACACTCGCACAGGGAGAGGATCAATTTCAATCAAAGGTGAGAGGGCTTGATGTGTTAGAGCAGCTATTAGATCAAGAGCAAGCGGATTTTTGTCTGCTCTTTTCATCCATTAGTGCATTACTTGGTGGCTTAGGATTCTCTGCTTACTCAGCGGCTAACTTATATATGGATGCATTTGCAGCTAGACTCAATCAAAATAGTCAAACCCCATGGGTGTGTGTGAACTGGGATGCGTGGAATTTCTGGGGTGAGTTGGAATCGACAATTGGTGAATCAATTAATGAGCTTGCTATTTTACCAGAAGAGGGTGCCGAGCTGTTTCAATATGTTCTTTCTAATCGACAAAATCGACACATGCTCGTGTCAACAGGAAGTCTTAATGAACGGATAGATCAATGGCTGTCACTAGAGTCGAAGGCTGCAACGAGTGAGGATTCATATGAGGTGTCTAAGCACGAAAGGCCAGAGTTGAGCAATCCGTATGTGGCCCCTAGAAATGAAACTGAAAAAGCGATCTGTCAAGTATGGCAAGACTTTATGGGCATGGAACAAGTGGGGATTCACGACAACTTCTTTGATCTCGGCGCAAGCTCGCTTGATATTGTTCAAGTCACCAACCGGTTAAATCAAGCACTTCAAACGAATGAAGCGGTTGTTACGTTGTTTACGTACCCTTCTGTCGCAGAGCTAGCGAAATATATCCAACCTTCTGATGAATCGAAGGAAGAATCGATGGAAGAAGAACTAGCCGTCGTCACATCAGGTGATCGAAGAGCTCGTTTTAAACAGCAACGAAATAAAAGATTGAGAGGCGGAATCGAGAATGAATGATACAACAAATCACTATCATGGCGCAGAAATTGCTGTTATCGGTCTTGCAGGTCGTTTTCCAGGTGCCAAAAACGTAGATGAATACTGGGAGAATCTGAAAAAAGGGAAGGAAACGATCTCCTTTTTTACAGAGGAGGAATTACGGGGTGAAGGTACAGATGAAGCCTTATTAAAAAACCCTCGCTTTGTCAAAGCAAAAGGGATGCTTGATGATGTCGATTTGTTTGATGCAGATTTCTTTGACTATACACCAAAAGAAGCAGCCATGATGGACCCGCAGTTCAGACTGTTTCATGAATGTGTTTGGACGGCGCTTGAGGATGCTGGGTACGACCCATTTGAATACAAAGGTCAAATTGGTCTTTATACAGGTGCAGGAATCAATACAGAATGGGTCATGAGAGCACTTCAAGGTGCTGTGCAGGGCGAGGACTCGAAAACACTAGAAACCGCTGTTCTGAATATGCGTGACTATTTGGCCACGATGATCTCATATAAACTAAATCTGAAGGGGCCGAGTATGGTGGTGCAGACCGCCTGCTCGACCTCTATGGTATCGATTCACTTGGCAGTTCAGGCTTTACTAAGCGGAGACTGTCATATGGCTGTTGCAGGCGGCGTTTCCATTCGTCTGCCACAAAAATCGGGTTATCTCTATCAAGAAGGCATGATCCATTCATCTGATGGACATTGCCGCGTATTTGATAACAAAGCTGATGGAACCGTCTTTGGTGATGGTGCAGGAGCTGTCATTTTAAAAAACTTAGAGGATGCCATTAAAGACGGCGACCATATTTATGCTGTAATTAAAGGATCCTCCATTAATAATGACGGAAATAGAAAAGTAGGGTATACGGCTCCAAGTACCAAAGGCCAAGTATCAGCTATTAAAACGGCTCTTAGAATGGCCGAGGTGGATCCTGAAACCATTTCTTACATTGAAGCACATGGGACCGGTACAACACTTGGAGACCCCATTGAAATTGAAGCACTAAAGCAAGCGTTTGATACGGATAAAAAAGGGTTTTGCCGCATTGGCTCAGTGAAATCAAATGTCGGTCATTTGAATGATGCTTCAGGTGTTGCCGGCTTTATTAAAACAGTCTTAAGCTTAAAGCATCAAGTGATTCCTCCGACGATTCATTTTGAAACACCGAATGAAAAAATTGAATTTGCAAATTCACCTTTCGTTGTCAACACAGACTTGACGCCATGGGGTGAGCAAGCAACTCCTCGCCGAGCGGGTGTAAGCTCATTTGGGATTGGTGGAACAAACGCGCATGTCATTTTAGAAGAAGCACCGAATACACGTGTAGCAGCAGATGATACAGGTGATAGTGAACTTCTTTTATTATCTGCAAAAACACCAGAAGCACTTGAGAAAATGACGGATCATCTTGCAGACTATTTACTTGAGCATCAGCAGCATGTCCGTTTAGCAGATGTCGCTTATACGCTTCAAACAGGACGCCATCATTTTCCGCATAAACGTGTCATTCTCGGAAGTGACACAGCTGACATGTTACAGGCGCTGAATCAAAGGTCAAAAGAGGTGGTCAAGACAGCCAGTTCTCAAACATCGAGCCGGCCTGTCGTCTTTCTTTTCCCAGGCCAAGGATCTCAGTATGTGGACATGGGGCGTCAGCTTTATGACAAGTACCCAGTCTTTAAGGAAGCGTTGGATCAATGTTTTGACCAATTCAATCAGCATGTCTCAATTGACCCATTCAGCATTTTATTTTCAACAGAAGCAAGTCATGACCGTCAGCTAATCAACCAAACAGAATATACGCAGCCTCTGCTGTTTAGCGTTGAATATGCTTTAGCTAAATTATTGATTCATTTTGGGATTAAACCGCAGGCGATGATCGGTCATAGTATCGGAGAATACACAGCAGCTGCCGTGTCAGGTTTACTATCTGTAGAAGATGCCATAGATCTTGTGTCTTATCGTGGACAACTCATTAGTCAGCTTCCGAAAGGCTCTATGCTAAGTGTTCCTTTGAGTGAACAGAAAGTGTTGCCATATTTAACAGAAGAACTTTCACTCGCAGCAGTAAATGGTCCTGAGTTATGTGTCGTTTCAGGTGAGACGCCAGCTATTGACGCACTAGCTGAAAAGCTAGAGGCTGCTGGACATGGGTGTAGAAAGCTTCACACCTCTCATGCCTTTCATTCCAAAATGATGGATGACATACTTCCATCATTCAAAGAGAAATTAGCTGAGTATCAATTGAATTCACCGTCTATCCCATACATTTCTAACGTCACAGGTACGTGGGTCGAAAAGGAAGCGGTGAAAGACCCGGCATACTGGGCTGATCACTTGCGGCAAGCGGTTCGTTTCCGTGATGGAGCAGAGACATTACTAACTGAGCTTGATCCGATTTTGATTGAAGTAGGACCAGGAAATACGTTAAGTGCCTTTATTCGTCAAGCCGCTAAGGAACACACTCAGCAGCCAATTCCATTGATGCGTCATCCGAAAGAAGAGGCAGCAGACGATCGCTATCTTTTGAGCAGACTGGGTGACATTTGGCTACAAGGAGTACCGATTGACTGGACAAAGTTAAGACAACACAAATCAAACCAAAAAGTATCCCTGCCAACCTATCCGTTTGAACGACAAAGATATTGGATCGACAAGGTAGATACATCAGCACTATCCCCGTCCTCAGGTGTTCAAATGGTTGTGCCGAAAGAAAACAAGGGAGAAGAAATAGAAGAAAGCAATCAAGGACAAACCATTGCCACAAGCGACATTGAAGCAACACTAAAGCGTATGTGGAAAGACATTTTAGGATTAGAAAAGGTGGAAAGGGACGATCATTTCTTTGAACTTGGTGGACATTCGTTAAATGCGACCAGTCTCATTTCTCAAATTCACAAGGAATTTGGTGTGGAGCTAACGCTCACAGACATGTTCAACAATCCGACGATTGAAAAGCTTCAAGTATTCATTGAAAGGGCAGAGAAGCATCAGTATTTCAAAATCGAACCGGTGAAGCGGAAAGACACGTACCCATTATCTGCAGCTCAAAGACGAACGTTTCTTATTCATCAGCGTATTGGTCAAGTCACCTCATACAACATGCCAATGGCGCTTAGATGTAAAGGAGACATCGATGTTGAGCGCTTTGAACAGACCTTCAGGCAATTAATTGATCGCCATGAAACTTTGCGGACGACATTTGAATTAAAAGATGGGGAACCTGTTCAGCGGGTGCACGATGATTTCCAGTTTGCCGTTGAAATGACAGAGGCTAAGGAAGAGGAATTAGAAGCACAAATCGATGAATTCATTCGACCATTTGACTTAAAGGCTGCACCATTGATCCGTGTGCGGTTTGTCAAGATCGGAACAGTTGATCATCTTTTATTAGTCGATATGCACAATATTGTCGCTGATGGTGCGAGCATGAACATTTTTATTAAAGAATTTACTGAGCTTTATCGCGGAGAAACCTTGCCAGAACTTACTGTTCAATATAAGGATTATGCAGAATGGCAGGAAAAGTATTTCCGCAGCGAGATGTTTCAAAAGCAGCAGGATTATTGGAAGGAGCAAATTGGTTCAAACGTTCCGACCTTGACGATGCCATATGATTTTGAACGGAAGGAACAATCCTTCTTAGGAAGAGCGATTAAGTTTAACATTGAGCCGCACATCGTGGAAAAAATTGAACAGCTAGCTGAACGATATCAGCTGACGAACAACGTCATCTTATTCCAGTTATATGGTCTGCTGCTCTCACGCTATGCCAATCAGGAGGAACTGATTGTCGGTTCACTTGTTGCTGGCAGACGTCACGCAGATATTGAACATACAATTGGTATGTTTACGAACTTCCTGCCAATTAAACTAGAAATGGAACAAGATGCATCCTTTACAGAGCAATTGGCTCAAACAAAACAAGTACTGCTTGATGCATATGATCATCAAGAATACCCATTTGACCAAATGGTCGAACACCTGAATCCAAAAACAAGACCGCACCGCAACCCATTCTTTGATACGATGCTCATTTATCATAATGAGTACGATCCGAATATTAAAATTGAAGCCGATGGACTGACCTTTGAAACGCATGAGTTTGCAAAGGGAATTTCCAAGCTTGATATGAAAATGGATGTTGTCAGAGAGGTAACAGGCGAGTTAAAGTGCGTTCTTCAATACAATCTTGCTTTGTTTGAACATGAGACGATGCAGGCTTTCGTGACGCATTTCCAGCGCTTGGTCGAACAGGCTGTTCAAGCCCCAGATCAATTGCTCAAGGATTTCGACGTGCTTTCAGAGGAAGAAGAAAGAGTAGCGCAAGAGAAAAGAGAACGGGCAGAGAAAAAAGCACCACTTGTGCTGGCAGTCAGCTCAACGTTTACAGCAGATCCGGTCGCTCCATACATTCAGTATTGGGCGAAACAGTTTGATGTGCAGCTCGATGTTCAGTTTGCACCGTATGGACAGGTTTATCAAGAATTATTAAATGAAAAGAGCCTCATCTCTCAGAAGAAAAATGGAGCCAATCTTCTACTCGTTCGTTTGGAGGATATTACTGGTCCAGCTCATGTATCACTTGAAGAAAAGAAAAAGCTCGCCTCAGAACATGCTGAAGAACTCGCAAACGTTCTCAAATTAAAAACGAACCATAACCTATATTTTGTTGGCATTTTGCCATTGAGTCCTGCTTTTAAAGACACCCTTCAAGACGTGGAACAAGAGTGGATCGCCCAGCTATCTGATATTGACAATGTTCAGCTAATCGATTGCCGTCTTCTTGGACAGCAATATCAGATTGAAGAGATTTTTGATGAAAAAGGAGAGCAAGCCGCTCATCTCCCATTCACGGAGGCCTTTTGTGGAGCAATTGGCACAAAAGTAGCGAGAGAGATTGTCGCATGGCGAGGTGTACCATTTAAAGTGGCTGCTATTGACTGCGATCATACACTTTGGAAAGGCGTCGTTTCAGAAGACGGTGTGGAAGGCATCGACATTACGCCAGAACACCAAACGCTCCAACGCTTCTTAAAACAAAAGCAACAAGAAGGATTGCTGCTTGTCTTAAGCAGCAGGAACAATGAAGAAGATGTGTGGCGTGTATTTGAAAACCATCCTGATATGATCTTGCAAAAAGAAGATATTGTCGACTGGCGGATCAATTGGGAAAGTAAACCTATCCAACTAAAAGAAATGGCAGATTCACTGAATCTTTCGTTATCTCAGTTTATTTTCTTAGATGATGACCCGGCCCAGTGCCTGCGTATGAATGAAGAGTTACCTGAAGTGATGACGCTGCTGTTACCTGCCAATGAAAAAGCGATTCCGTTATTTGTCGAGCATGCTTGGGCATTTGACCGTTATGAAGTCACCGATGAAGATAGAGGGCGAACAACGAGCTACAAGGCTGAAAAAGCTCGTCAAAAAGAGCAAGCAGAGTCGCCATCAATGGAGCAATTTTTGCAAAATTTGAATTTGAATATGAGCGTAACAGAATGGAAAGAGCAGCACCTTGCCCGCGTGGCCCAAATGAGCAGTCGCATTAACCAGTTCCGTTTAAACGATCAGCGTTTTGATGAACAGCATCTGAGAGAGCAGATGGAGAACGAGCATGTTCAGGGCTGGATCATTGAGGCAGCGGATCGCTTCAGTCACGAAGGAGTTGTAGGAGCCATCTTGGCGCATCGAACAAATGAAATCTTGAAAATTGATGCATGGATGCTGAGCTGCCGTGCGCTAGGGAAAGGGATTGAGCAAAAATGTCTGACATGGCTCGCTGAATATAGCCGTCAGCACCAACTTTCCACCATTGAATTTTCGTTTGTACCTACTGGACGTAATCAGCTGTTCAAGACATTTATGGAAGAACATCAGATGCAGAAGATGGAGTGGCAGCAAACATATCGAATACAAGTGAAGGATATCGATTCATATAGTGATCACATTCAGATCGTCACTCATTTGTCACCCCTTCAGCACTCAACTGGAGAAATAGATGATCACAAGACGGAGGCAGCAAGTGATCTTGTTTCTCAGACTTATACATGGGAAACTATTCAAACAGATCAAACGAAGCACAGATGCTATGTGCAAGCTCTTAAGGTGCATGATGAAGAAGGTCTTCGGTCATTATTAAAAATGGATCACACGCAATATGATGGACTTTACGCGCAGCCAACCAATGAACGTGAGGCATTACTCATGAACATTTGGTGTGACATTCTTCATGTGAAAAAAGTAGGAATTGACAACGACTTTTTCGATTTAGGAGGAAATTCTTTACTTGCTGTCAAAATGGAAGTAGAGATTGAAAAGAAGGGTTGGTATGTTGATGATTTGAATTTTGCTGAAAAACACACCATTCGCGAATTGGCAAAATATATAAAGAGGGAGAATCAGCATGCATAAAGATGTAAAAGCCATATATGAAGAATCAAACATTTTAGATGAGGCGACTCATTTATATGGAGTCCAGCGAAGTGACATCCATTTTATCGCAGATGCAGAAAACTATGTGTATGAAATGAAAAAAGGCGAAGAGTCTTTCATTTTAAAAATTACCCATACCATCCGCAGATCACCTGATTATATTTTAGGTGAAATGGAATGGCTGCATCACTTAGCGAAGGGTGGTCTTTCAGTTGCGAAACCCATTGCTTCATTAAATGGTCGAGATATCGAGCAAGTAGACGATGGTCGAGGCGGTGCATTTTTACTTCGAGTATATGAAAAAGCACCAGGCCGAAAAGTCGAAGAGGCAGACTGGAACGATGAATTATTTTATGCTCTTGGACAATATACAGGGCTCATGCACAAACTGACAAAAAGCTACCAGTTGTCAGACGCACGTTATAAAAGACAAGAGTGGGATGAAGAGGAGCAGCTTAAGCTACGAAAATATGTACCCGCAGATCAGACACTTGTGTTCGAGCAAGCGGATCGGTTAATGGAAAAGCTAGCAAAGCTTCCGAAAAATAAAGATACGTATGGATTGGTTCATGCGGACCTGCATCACGGAAATTTTCACTGGGATCAAGGGGAAATCACGACCTTTGATTTCGATGATATTGGGTACAACTGGTTTATCAACGACATCAGCATTTTGCTATACAATGTCTTGTGGTACCCAGTGATTCCGTACGAGGACAAAGCTGCTTTTGCAGGGAACTTTATGAAGCATTTCCTTAAAGGCTATCGGAAAGAGAATGAGCTGTTGGATGAATGGCTCGCATACATTCCTGATTTCCTTCGCTTGCGCCACATGCTCATTTATGGGTTGCTGCATCAAGCATTTGATTTGGCCACAATCGGAGTAGAAGAGAAGGCCATGCTCGCTGGCATCCGTTCTGATATTGAGCAAGCGACTCCTATTACGACGTTTGACTTTACAAAGCTAAGTCAATCTTAAAACAAAAATCCCCGCCTAATTGATGAGGCGGGGATACTTATTTATGGGCGATAAGTGGAGGATGATTCAATAATTTGAAACAAGTTTTTTCCTTGCTTGGTATTATCAATCCAGCCTTGAAATGCTGCTTTTCCTGGACCATATGCATAGACAGGGACATCCTCTCCTGTATGGGCAAATGTTGTCCAACCTGAGAAAGAACGCTGATCAAAGATACGTTGAATACTTAACTGGATCGTACTTGCATGCCCTGATTGTGCTGCTTTTTCTACCTGTGAAATTTCTTCTGTTGTCAGTGAGAAATCAATATTGGTGTGAAGTACTTCATTGACAGATTGGCCATCTGCAATTTTCTTTGCCATATACACAGGCGTTTTCTTTGCAGCTAGGATGGGTGCTGGATCCCATTTATAGCCGGTTTCACTTGTCATCCCGTCTGCGCCAAAGGAAAACCCGCCAGTCGAATGGTCTGCTGTGATGACCACGAGGGTTTCTTGGTCTTTTTTAGCGAATTGAAGAGCTGCTTGGACTGCTTTCTCAAAATCCTCCATCTCACTCATTGCACCGACAACATCATTTTCATGCCCAGCCGAATCAATCGTGCTGCCTTCGAGTAGCATAAAGAAGCCATGCTGGTTGTCTTGATTCAATTGAGTTAGTGCTGCCTGCGTCATGTCTTTTAAAGTAGGGACATGCTTTGGGCGGTCAATGGCTCGATCTAGCTCATCTTCTTGAAATAAGCCGAGCATTTGCTTTGATGATTGAGACTTAAAATCGTCTTTTGATCGAAGAATGGAATACCCGCTCTTCTTAAATTCTTGAACGAGATTACGGTCTTTGCGGTCAAAATATTGCATTCCGCCACCAAGAAGGATATCAACTTTGTGCTCTCCATTGATTTTCTCATCAAAAAAGTGGTCTGCAATTTGTTCTTTGTTTTTTCGGGAAACGTTATGTGTGCCAAAAGCAGCTGGTGTTGCATCGGTGATATCAGATGAGACAACAAAGGCAGTTTTCATTCGTGCTTCCTTTGCCGCTTCAACGACACTTCTAAGAGGTTCTTTTTCATGATTGACGGCGATGGCGTTATTGTATGTTTTTTTTCCAGTTGCCATGGCTGTGGCTGCGGCAGCAGAATCAGTAATATTATCTCGAGGGTCATCTGGGTGCGTCGTCTGCATCCCGACTAAATAAGGATCCCAGACGGTTTGTCCTTTTGCAGAAGAATGCTTTTCCTGTTTGAATGTACGGTAGGCTTTGATCATGGGCATCCCCATTCCATCGCCAACGATAAAGATAATGTTTTTTGGTGTCTTCGTTTGTTTTTTGTCTGCTGCATTCGTTGATGTGGGAGAGACATAATGTGAGGTGAGCATAACAGCTAGCATGAGAGCTGTCAGAATAATAGTAAAGAGAAGAATACGATTTTTACGATTCAAATAACCCATTAGAAATCCCCTTTTATTATTTTTTCATATTTTGTATTTTATTTGAATATAAGCCGTTGTTCAACCCCTAATCCCATAAAAAATGGTAATGAGACTTTTGTCTCATCACCATTTACACCGTATCACACTTCACGCCAACAACGCCTTCTAAATCTTTAATATCAAAATATACATCGGTTGTATAGCGATCTTTATGCACACGAACGCGTACTTCCATGATCGGATAGTCCTTTTCCTTTAAATCATCAATTCGAACAGAATGAATGCGGATATTAAGTGCTTTCATTTCTTTTAAAATGTTCGTCATCCGGTTTCGATCAGATAGAGACATTCTGATACGAATTTCTTTTTCCTGTAAGCGAATCGGCCCGATTCGTTGGAAGATCCATGGTAAAAATTCGACGCTGACAAGAATAAAGAAAAGACTGATGAAGGCTTCTTTATAAAAACCTGCACCTGTTGCAACCCCAAGTCCTGCTGCCCCCCAGATCATGGCGGAAGTCGTTAGACCTGAGATGACATCATTGCTTTTTCGAAGAATCACGCCTGCTCCAATAAAACCAACACCAGATATAATTTGCGCCGGTAACCTGAGTGGGTCCATTTGAAGCTTAGAGACTCGAGGGAAATTGTAGGCTGCATCAATGCTAATGATGGTTAATACGCAGGAGCTGACAGCAATGACAATACACGTTTTTAAGCCGAGGGGCTTTTTTTTAAGCTCGCGTTCAAGACCGATGATCAAACCAATTAAGGTTGCCACGGCTAATTTTAAGACAGTATCCCATTCAATTGTCCAAGACATGCGTATCGCTCCTTTCATTTCATTTACGTTTCACATCATGTATATGACCTTCTCACAGCCATATGGCTGCACAACTTCTATTTTATTCAGAAATGGGAGAAAGAAAAGCATTTTATTTAAAAATAAAGAGAGTCATCCGCTAAAGGGCAGATGACTCTTCACTTTTGTTATTTTGTTTCTTCTTCAAGGTGATCTTCCATTTTGGTAAATAGCTTCTTAGAAGCTTTAGACGGTTTATTGGTCAAGAGGCTGACAATGATCGCAGTCAAACCACTCAAAATAAATCCGGGAACCATTTCGTACAAGCCAGTTGTATTATTCAAGCCGGTTGAGATCCATGTTAAGACAACCACTGCTCCTACAACCATTCCTGCTAGTGCACCGTGATGGTTCATTCGCTTCCAGTATAGACATAGCAAGATGACTGGACCAAATGAAGATCCAAAACCTGCCCAAGCATAACCAACAAGATCAAGAATAGTATCACTTGGATTAAGAGAAAGACAAAGCGCGATAATGGCCACAACTAATACAGACATACGTCCGATCATCACCAGTTCTTTGTCTGACGCTTTTTTTCTAAAGAAAGTACGGTATAAATCCTCTGTCATCGCACTTGCTGTCACAAGCAGCTGTGAGGAAATTGAACTCATAATCGCAGCTAAAATGGCAGAGAGTAAAAATCCAGTAATATACGGATGGAATAACACTTTAGAAAGTACAATAAAGATGGTTTCAGGATCTGCCAAAGTAGTACTTGTTTGATGTACATAAGCGACTCCGACTAATCCGACAGAAAGTGAACCAATGACTGATACAATCATCCAGCTCATTCCGATACGACGCGCTGGTTTTAAATCTTTTACAGTCGTAATGGCCATAAATCGAACAATGATGTGCGGCTGTCCAAAGTAACCAAGCCCCCATGCTAAGAAAGAAATAATGCCAATGACGCTCGTTCCTCTGAATATATCAAGCAATTTTGGATCAATTTGTTGTATATCTTGGTACGTGGCAATTGGGCCACCTAACTGAGTAAAGGCAACGATAGGCACGAGCACTAAAGCTAAAAACATAATGACTCCTTGAACAAAATCAGTTAAACTAACTGCCAAAAAGCCGCCTAATAATGTGTATAAGATCACGATACTAGAAGTTAAAATCAAACCAAACATATAATCAGCGCCAAACGCTGATTCAAATAAACGCCCCCCTGATACCATACCTGATGAGGTATAGAGTGTAAAGAAAATCATAATAATGATAGCTGATACAGCTTTCAATAGAGTAGATGAATCTTTAAACCGTTTATCAAAAAAGTCTGGAATGGTGATCGCATCATCAGCAACCTCTGTATACGATCGCAAGCGAGGAGCTAAGAATAAATAATTTAAGTAAGCTCCACTAATCAAGCCAACAGCAAGCCATCCAGATGAAAGCCCCGTTGTATACATAGCGCCTGGAAGTCCCATAAGCATCCAGCCACTCATATCTGATGCGCCAGCAGATAGAGCTGTCACATAAGGACCTAGCCCGCGTCCGCCTAACATATAATCATTTAAGTTATTTGTTTTTCTAAATGAATACCAGCCAATAGAAAGCATTCCAATAAAATAAATAGATAAAGAAATTCCAATTTCAATACTCATGTTTCCATATCACCTTTTTCGTATTAATTTGACATCACCTCAATTAAAATTTACACAGAACATCAAAATGGTCTGTGCTTACTGCTATGGTTATTTAACCTACCAGAGAATACCCAGGTGATCAACCTTCTTAAACCCCGCCACCCGCAAAAAAATACGTGTATTGGCTATAAGAATCTATATGTAAGCGTTTACAAAATATATAAAAGAAAAAATTTTCTGAAGAATAAGAATAACATATATAAATATTTTGGGCAATTGCTTATTTGAACGGTGAATGGATAATATCCCTTTTCTCAAGCCTTGGTAAAGTTGCTTTAGAACAGTAAAATTTGATATGATAAAGTGTATATGACTTATGATCATGACCATCAACACGCATTATTTTTGGAGGTGAACCTGCATGTCAAGAATTAAAATAGAAGAAGTAAAGCACGTTGCGCATCTAGCAAGGCTTGCGATTACAGAAGAAGAAGCTGAGATGTTTACAGAACAGCTTGATAGCATCATTTCATTTGCAGAGCAGTTAAACGAGGTAGATACGGAAAACGTTGAACCAACCACACACGTATTAAAAATGAAAAACGTCATGAGAGAAGATGTTCCGAATAAAGGTCTTTCCATTGAGGCAGTCATCAAAAACGCGCCTGATCATAAAGACGGCTATATTCGTGTGCCATCAATTTTGGACTAAAGGAGGCCCGAGACATGTCACTGTTTGATCACAAAATTTCTGAATTAAAAGAGCTTTTACATAAAAAGGAACTGTCTGTTACTGATTTAGTGGACGAGTCTTATAAACGAATCAATGAAGTAGATGGGAAAGTTCAAGCATTCCTTGCATTAGACGAAGAGAAAGCACGTGCGTATGCAAAGGAATTGGACGAGGCAGTTGGTGAAAAGGGCGAGCTTGGCCTATTGTTCGGTATGCCGATTGGTGTCAAAGACAACATCGTGACGAAGGATTTACGTACAACAGCATCAAGTAAGATTTTACAAAGCTTTGATCCAATTTATGATGCAACTGTTGTGAACCGTCTAAGAGAGGCGGAAGCTGTCACAGTCGGAAAATTAAACATGGACGAATTTGCAATGGGATCATCTACGGAGAATTCTGGCTACAAAGCGACGAAAAATCCATGGAATTTGGACACAGTTCCAGGTGGATCAAGTGGTGGATCAGCAGCAGCAGTTGCAGCAGGTGAAGTACCATTTTCCCTTGGATCAGATACAGGCGGTTCCATTCGTCAGCCGGCATCTTTCTGTGGTGTTGTTGGTCTTAAACCGACATATGGCCGTGTATCCAGATACGGTTTAATTGCATTTGCTTCATCATTAGATCAAATTGGGCCTATTACGCGTAGTGTAGAGGATAATGCATATATTCTTCAAGCGATTTCTGGCGTCGATCAAATGGACGCAACAAGTGCAAATGTGGATGTACCAAATTTTCTTTCTTCATTAACTGGCGATATCAAAGGTCTTAAAATTGCAGTGCCAAAAGAATATCTTGGCGAAGGTGTGGGCGTTGAAGCGAGAGAGTCTGTTCTTCAAGCGTTAAAAGTATTAGAAGGACTCGGTGCTACATGGGAAGAAGTGTCTCTTCCGCATTCTAAATATGCACTTGCGACATACTATTTGCTGTCTTCTTCAGAAGCATCTGCGAACCTTGCGCGCTTTGACGGCATCCGCTATGGCTACCGTACAGATCATGCAGACGATCTCATTGATTTATACAAAAATACACGTTCTGAAGGTTTTGGGAACGAAGTGAAGCGCCGCATCATGCTTGGCACATTCGCTCTAAGCTCAGGATATTACGATGCGTATTATAAAAAAGCACAAAAAGTCCGTACATTGATCAAAAAAGACTTTGAAGATGTTTTCGAAAAGTATGATGTCATTGTAGGACCAACAACACCAACTCCTGCATTTCACATTGGTGAAAAGACAAGCGATCCTCTTACCATGTATGCAAACGACATTTTAACGATCCCTGTGAACCTTGCAGGTGTTCCAGGAATCAGTGTGCCTTGTGGATTTGCAAGCGGCCTTCCGCTAGGACTGCAAATCATCGGCAAGCACTTTGACGAAGGAATAGTTTACCGCGTGGCTCACGCTTTCGAGCAAGCAACAGATCATCATAAACCAAAACCTGAACTGTAAGGGGTGAATCAGAATGAACTTTGAAACGGTAATAGGACTTGAAGTCCACGTAGAGCTAAAAACACAGTCAAAAATTTTCTCAAGTTCGCCGACACCTTTTGGTGCAGATCCCAATACGCAAACAAGTGTCATCGATCTTGGTTATCCTGGCGTACTACCGGTTCTGAACAAAGAGGCGGTGAACTTTGCAATGAAAGCAGCTATGGCGCTGAACTGTGAGATCGCAACAGACACAAAATTTGACCGTAAAAACTATTTCTATCCTGATAACCCAAAGGCTTATCAAATTTCGCAATTTGATAAACCGATCGGGGAAAATGGTTGGATTGAAATTGAAGTAGACGGAAAAACAAAACGAATCGGTATCACACGTCTCCACCTGGAAGAGGATGCAGGAAAGCTGGCGCACACCGATGACGGATACTCACTCGTTGATTTCAACCGCCAGGGCACACCGCTTGTTGAAATCGTATCTGAGCCAGACATTCGCACACCAGAAGAAGCGTACGCATACTTAGAAAAGCTAAAATCCATTATTCAATATACAGGCGTCTCCGACTGTAAAATGGAAGAAGGCTCACTTCGCTGTGATGCCAATATTTCTCTTCGTCCAATTGGTCAAGAGAAGTTTGGAACAAAAACAGAGCTCAAGAACTTGAACTCGTTCGCTTTTGTTCAAAAAGGACTTGAATTCGAAGAAAAACGCCAAGAGCAAGTACTGCTTTCTGGCGGTCTGATAGAGCAGGAAACACGCCGTTATGACGAAGCGTCTAAAAAGACGATTCTCATGCGTGTCAAAGAAGGCTCAGATGATTACCGCTACTTCCCAGAACCAGATTTGGTGGAGCTGTACATTGATGACGCATGGAAAAAACGTATAAGGGCGTCGATCCCAGAGCTTCCAGATGAGCGCCGCAAACGCTACATCGAAGAGCTTGGACTGCCTGCATATGATGCAATGGTTCTGACGCTGACAAAAGAAATGTCTGATTTCTTTGAAGCGACCATTTCAGAAGGTGCGGAAGCGAAGCAAGCATCGAACTGGCTGATGGGTGAAGTATCTGCATACCTAAACTCCGCTCAAAAAGAGCTGGAAGGAACAAAACTAACGCCGCAAGGACTTGCCGGCATGATCAAACTCATTGAAAAAGGAACGATATCCTCTAAAATTGCCAAAAAGGTATTTAAAGAGCTGATCGAAAATGGGGGAAATGCAGAAACAATCGTCAAAGAAAAAGGACTTGTCCAAATATCTGATGAAGGTGCGCTGCTCAAACTTGTCACAGAAGCACTTGATAACAACCCACAATCCATTGAAGACTTCAAAAATGGAAAAGACCGTGCGATTGGTTTCTTAATAGGTCAAATCATGAAAGCATCGAAGGGACAAGCAAACCCGCCGATGGTCAACAAGATTCTCCTAGAAGAAATCAAAAAACGCTAAATAAAAAAAACCGCCTCATCTGGGGACTGACCCCCGTTTTTGAGACAGGGATCAAAACACCTTTATGAAACAGCCAGTTGTCGAAACTCTTTCGGTGACTGGTTGTTTCATTTTAATTGAATTCGGATATTATTATTATAATTAATATATTCCCTGACCGTTTTTTCTACAATGGCTGTTGTAGTGTTTGTCAGGTGGTGGAGATAGAATCCTTCTGATTTTAAACTGGAGTGGAAGGATTCGATGGGGGCATTATCAGCGGGCATTCCCTTACGGG
>NZ_JBAWSW010000004.1:0-98313 GCF_037104745.1 Bacillus sp. FJAT-53060 | reverse complement strand
TGTTTACGCTTTTTTACTTTCACACGACACTGTAAACCGTAGGTTTGCATAATACGTTGTACCGTCTTATGATTCATTTTCATTTCTTTTTGTAGTAGAGCTGTGATTTTACGATAACCGTACGTATATTGATGTGATTTACAGAGTGATGAAATCAACTGGACTAGTTTCTGCTGCTTTGGATTCGGCTGATGATCTTGTTTTTTTCAACGATAAAATGTTAATCTTGCAAGCTCAAACATCTGACAGTGGTGAACACCATCGGTTTCATCAACCAGTCGGGAAACAATATTCATATGGGAAAGGACCTTCACTTGGGTACTATTCTTAATTCCTAGCTTGTCCATGATTTCTTTTGTTGGAATCCCTATTAACTTCATTCGAACGGCCTCTTCTTTTACGCTAATCGGATAACTTACTCTTTTTTTCATACAAAAACACCTCCAAATTGTTTTCAGGTATGCTATACCCGATGTTCAACTTAAAGGTGTTTTTATTTGTCTCATATTATGGGGTCAGTCCCAATCGACAAGGTGTTTTTGTTTTCTATATATAGAAAAAGACTTTTTTATAGTAGGGAAGCGTATCATCTTAAATTTTATTTAAAAATATTTTCGGTTTTGGTTGTTCTATTTACCTTTTATTTATAAGTTTTGAAATATAAATGTAATACCATTGCGTCGATTCATGACGTATAATTGGAGTTGTTGAAATTTAGACGATTCAATTTTTTCATCTTTTTGGATGAAAAGGACATAAATTGCTTGTGCGTATCGAAGGGTATGCGTGATCATACATAACGTTTTTTGACGATAAGTGTCAAAATCATGATAAGCTGTTTGGCAGCGAATAACAAAAGATTAGGTGATTACATGATTGAAATGAAGGAAGTCTACAAGATTTATCCTAATGGCGTAAAGGCGATCAATGGAATCAATGTCTCTATCCATCCAGGAGAGTTTGTGTATGTTGTTGGCCCCAGTGGTGCTGGTAAATCCACTTTCGTCAAAATGATGTATCGTGAAGAGAAGCCAACCAAAGGGAAAATCCTAATCAATAATAAAGATTTAGGTTCGATTAAGGAGAAAGATATTCCTTATGTGAGAAGAGAAATAGGCGTAGTATTCCAAGATTTTAAACTGCTGCCAACCCTTACAGTGTTTGAGAATGTGGCATTTGCGCTTGAAGTCATTGGTGAACAGCCTAGTATCATTAAGAAAAAAGTGCTTGATGTACTCGATTTGGTGCAATTAAAGCACAAAGCGCGCCAATTTCCTGACCAGCTGTCTGGCGGTGAACAGCAACGTGTGTCTATCGCTAGATCAATCGTCAATAGTCCTGAGGTTGTCATTGCAGACGAGCCTACTGGAAACCTTGATCCAGATACATCATGGGAAATCATGAAGACACTGGAAGAGATTAATAACCGAGGAACAACAGTCGTTATGGCGACACACAATAAAGAAATTGTAAACAGTATGAAGAAACGCGTCATCGCAATCGAAGATGGTATGATTGTGCGTGACGAAGCAAGAGGGGAGTACGGAATTTATGATTAAATCTCTCTCACGACATTTACGTGAGAGCTTCCGTTCACTTGGAAGAAACACGTGGATGACATTTGCATCAATTAGTGCGGTCACTGTCACATTGATTTTAGTTGGGGTTTTTCTTGTCATTATGCTCAACTTGAATAACATGGCATCGAACGCTGAAAAAGAAGTAGAAGTCAAAGTGTTAATCGAATTAACAGCAAATCAAAAGCAACAGGATGAATTAAAAGCAGAAATTGAGAAGATTCCTGAAATCAGTGATGTGAAATACTCATCAAAGGATGATGAACTGAAAGCACTGATTAAAAGCTTTGGTGAAAATGGACAATCCATGGGACTTGTTGATCAAGAAAATCCATTGAACGATGCATTTATTGTGAAAACAACAGACCCTCACGATACACCAAAAGTAGCGAAAAAATTAGAAAACTTAAAAGGTACGTATAAGGTGACCTATGGGAAAGAAGAGGTCAGCCGACTCTTTAATGTTGTCGGAGTGGCACGTAATGTCGGCATTGCGCTCATTATAGGGCTTTTGTTTACAGCGATGTTCTTAATCTCGAATACGATTAAAATTACAATTTTTGCTAGACGTAAAGAAATTGAGATTATGAAGCTAGTAGGTGCAACGAACTGGTTTATCCGCTGGCCATTCTTCATCGAAGGATTACTCCTTGGTGTATTTGGTTCCATTATACCGATCGCTCTATTGCTTAGCACGTATCAATATGTTGTGGGCTGGGTGGCACCGAGAGTACAAGGCTCATTTATTTCAATGCTTCCATATAATCCATTTGTCTATCAAGTATCACTGATCCTTCTATTGATCGGTGCAATCATTGGTGTGTGGGGAAGCTTAACGTCCATCCGTAAATTCTTAAAAGTATAATTTTGATGGCAGCCTTCGAGGATTCTAATAGAAGATGTGACCGGTTGATCCGATTCACCCGGTCGACTCTTCATGTCGACAGTTGTCTGGGAGGGGAATATCGTTTTGAAAAGAAAGTTGATGATGGCTGGAATGGCAGCGTTTATTGGAACAACGTGGCTATACACTCCAGAAAATGAAAATCGTGCATTCGCATACGAAGACCTAGATCAAAAACGTGAACAAATCGAAGAGAAAACATCGAAGACTGACTCAACCCTGAAAAAAAAGAAATCAGAGCTTGCAAAGCTTGAAAAGAAAGAAACAAAGCTTAAACAAGAGATTGAAAAGATTGACCAAAAGGTAAGTGATATAACTAAAAAGGTCGCTGCAAAAGAAAAAGAAGTCAAACAAACCAAAAAAGAGATCAAAAAACTGAAAAAAGACATTCAAGTCATCAATGAACGTATTGAAAAAAGAAAAGAGATTTTCAAAGACCGAATTCGATCAATGCAAAAAAGTGGCGGTACGATCAACTATTTAGATGTGCTGCTAGGTGCTCGCAGCTTTAGTGATTTTGTGAGTCGTGTTGGAGCTGTTACAACAATTGTCGAGGCAGATAAAGACATGATTACAGAACAAGAAAATGATTTAAAGCTAGTGGAGCAAAAAGAAGCAGAGCTAAATAAACAGCTAAGTGGACTTGAAACATCTCTGAAAGAGCTTGAAGTGCTGAAAAAAGACCTATCTAAGCAGCAAAAAGAAAAAGGAAAAGTTCTGGGTCATGTAACAGAGGAAAAAGAACATGCACATGATGAACTAGGTAAGCTTGAAAATGAAAAAGAAATTCTAGCGAATCAAAAAGCGGCTGTGAAATATGAGGAAGCACGTCGTCAAAAGGAAGAAGCCAAGAAAGCAAAACAAGCAGCGGCTGAGAAAAATGCACCTGCATCAAATGGTGGTGGCTCTTCGGATCAAGTGTCTGATACACCAAAAAGCAGCTCAGGTTTCATTAAACCAGCTGCAGGAAGATTCTCCTCAGGCTTCGGCCGACGTTCTGGCGGACAGCACTACGGATTAGATATTGCAGCAAAAGGTACCGTACCTGTCGTGGCAGCAGCATCTGGAACAGTCACGAATTCAAGCTACTCGTCCAGCTACGGAAATGTTGTATTTATTACACACAATATCAATGGACAGACGTATCAAACGGTATACGCTCACCTGTCAACAAGAAGTGTTTCAACAGGACAGAGAGTCGAGCAAGGGCAATTCCTTGGATACATGGGAAACACAGGTCAATCGTATGGCCAGCATCTTCATTTTGAACTTCATAAAGGATTATGGAATGGTGGAAAATCAAATGCGGTCGATCCTGCCCCATATATCCGCTAACAAAAAGCCGATAACATTAACATGATGTTATCGGCTTTTCGATTGAGATTAGATTAAAATAAAAACAGTAATCCGGCAATAATAGGTGTTAAAAGCACGGTGGATTTTAATAAGAGCTTCGGTGCAACGCGTGTAAATTTTGCGCCAATAAAAGCCCCACTTGAATAAATGGTGCTGACCCAATACCGAACATGCCTGACAGCATACCTGATACAAGACCTAAAATAATGCCCCTTATCAACAATTGACGTGAAGAAAGCGGCTGCTGCTCAGCTTCTTCATTTATGACAAACAATTTATCATCATAAAAACAGCAGATAAAAAGAGCATACCGGCTGTTAAATAGTGCAGGCTTTCCAAGTCGTAAATGCCATAGCAGCTAAAGATATCCCGAGTACTGTGGATAAGTACATCAAATATTAACGTAAGCAATGCGATGACACAACCAGCCCCGCCAGCTCCTACAAACCCTAATAAAATTCCTAATAAAAGCATCATCAATATAATATACATAGGAAGACTCCTTCTTGATCATAACAAAATAAAAAATGACACCTAATGAAATAATAGTCGAGCCTTTACGGGAGAATGTTTTTACATGAAATCCCTCCTTCTGGCATATAATAACTCAGGTCACAGGAAGAGTTGAAGAAGGAGGCCAAATATGAAAAAACAAGTCACATCCATAATGGTAATTGTCGTCCTATTAATAAGTGCAGGGGTTATGACACAAAAAGAGGGGACTCATGCGGAATCAACGAAGGCAGTAGCTACAATGACTGGACTAGCTCAATCTAGTGATCGGGCCAAAGAAAATGGAATGGAGAAAATTGAGAAAGCCTATGATCTCATTTCAAATGAATATGTAGAGGAAGTGGATCGTCAAAAGCTGCTAGAAGGCGCCATTCAAGGAATGCTTTCGACTTTAAATGATCCTTACTCTGTATACATGGACAAGCAAACCGCAAAGCAATTTTCTGATTCGCTTGATTCCTCTTTTGAGGGAATTGGTGCAGAAGTTGGGATGGATGAAGGAAAGATCATTATCGTCTCTGCCTTTAAAAAATCCCCTGCGGCGAAGGCTGGTCTTAAGCCGAAGGATGAAATTATCAGCATTGATGGTGAGCCGATGAAAGAAAAAAGCCTAAACGATGCTGTGCTTAAAATAAGAGGAAAAAAAGGAACGTCTGTCGCCATGAAAATCAGACGAAATGGGATTGAAAAGGAGTTAACCTTCCATATCAAACGAGAAGAAATCCCGCTTGAAACGGTGACTTCCTCTATGAAAGAGGTAAATGGCCATAAAACGGGCTATATTGCGATCTCTAGCTTTTCTGAAGATACTGCGAAGGATTTCACTTCAAGCCTGAATAAGCTCGAGAAAAAGGGCATAGAAGGTCTTGTACTGGATGTGAGAGGGAATCCTGGCGGTTATCTACAAAGTGTGGAAGACATTTTGAAACATTTTATTACAAAGGATCAGCCCTATATTCAGATCGCAGAACGGAACGGGGACCGGAAACGATATTTCTCAAAACGGAAAGAACAGAAACCTTATCCTGTCAATATTTTGATTGATAAAGGAAGTGCATCCGCTTCTGAGATTCTTGCCGGTGCAATGAAAGAAGCAGGAAAGTATGAAGTTGTAGGTGACGTCTCCTTTGGAAAGGGAACTGTGCAGCAGGCGGTCCCGATGGGAGATGGAAGTAACATCAAATTAACACTATATAAGTGGCTGACACCAAAAGGGAATTGGATTCACAAGAAAGGCGTCGTGCCCACCATTGCCATTCATCAGCCAGATTACTTTACCGTCGGTCCGCTCCAGTTAAAAGAACCACTTCAGCTTGATATGAACAATGAAGAGGTTAGACAAGCGCAGACGCTTTTAAAGGGATTGTCATTTGACCCTGGCAGAGTAGATGGGTATTTTGATCAAGAAACGGAAAATGCCGTACTCGCTTTTCAAAGCACATACAATCTTGATAAATCAGGCGTCATTGATTTGAAGACAGCAAAAATGATGAACAAAATGGTCGATGAAGTGAAATCCTATGAAAAAAATGATCTTCAGTTGCAAACTGCACTAAAAGCACTATATCTCAAAAAATAAAGAGGCGAATAATTGCCTCTTTTTTCGGTTCATAAGTGTCACGAACATGTAATAATTTATTCTTAAAAATAAATTATATCGAGAAATATATTCATTTATTTTACAAAAAACATAACATTCTTTCGAATTTACCCGATAACATATTTATATAAGAGACTTTCTGTTGATTTAAACATGTCATGAAAATGAAACTTTTGAAAGTTGTATGTTACATAAATAATTCTTACAATTAAAAGTAGCACTCATTTTAATATTTTATTTTTTGCGGATATTCAGCTTGAGCATTAAGCTGTACCGAGGTTTGCGCTTTTCTTAAAAGAACTAGTAAATGGGGGTACACAATTGAAAAGGGCAAGTATTGTGAGAGAGAAAAAATATTACGAGTTGGTAGAGGAGCTTAAGAGTCGTACGAAAGGTGTGACATTTTCTGCTACAAAGGCATTAAGTCTGCTCATGCTGTTAAGCAGGTATTTGGTGAATTACACAACGGTAGAATCAGTCGACGAAATTGATGAAGACTGTGCTGAGATATACTTCAATTATTTAATGGATAATCATAAGAGACTTGGTATAAACTTAACCGACATCAAGAGATCCATGCAGCTTCTCGGCGGCATACTAGATGTAGATGTCAATCACTATTTAAAAGATTTTTCACTGTCGAATGTCACACTTTGGATGAATCAGGAGAAATAAACCTGATGTCAAGCATCGATTTATTTGATAGAATAAGAGAAAATGCTTGACGTGGGCGGTGAACGTTAATGAGCTCGGAGTGGATGGGAGCCGGATTAAAAGCGGTCAGTCTGTTTTTAATCCATCCTCTTTTTTATTTCATGATATTAATCAGTCTATTGTATGGCTACATCCGCGTAAAGCGGGAGAGAAAAGCGTTTCAAACAAGAATAGAAGATGTCTACGATGAACTAAAATTTACATATTCAAAGGGGTGGATTCTAGGAATATGTCTATCCGTCATTTCAGTAGGCTTAGGGATTGCCCTCCCACCTGGATTCATCGTGCTGATTACAGCGATGACCATCGTTTTCTCTTTATTCTTTAAGGCGAGTGCGCTTTCGTCTGCATACACACTCGGTTTCAGTTTTATTGCGGCATTTGGACTGATGTATTTTCAAGTGAGTCATTCTTGGCTGCCGCAGCTCTCAATGATGAATGCTTCAGCCGTTGTCATCCTGTTAGGGCTTCTATTAATGACCGAAGGAATTCTAGTATATCGAACGGCGCATTTACGTACATCGCCTGCAATGGTGATGAGTGCGAGAGGACTTTTAATTGGCCAGCAGCGGGCAAACCATCTGTGGCTTTTACCGCTTGTTTTACTAATGCCGGCAGGTGAATTTACATCTTTTCTGCCATGGTGGCCAGTGCTTCAAGTGCACGATCAAAGCTTTTCATTTATTTGTATTCCATATATCATCGGCTTTGGCCAGCGGATTCAAGGGTCACTGCCCATTGTCAGTATTCAAATTACGGCACGTCGCATTCTCATGCTTGGACTCGCTGTTGCGTTACTAGGTGCTGCAAGTATTTGGTTTGAGCCAATTGCCTTAGGAGCTGTCGTGATTGCGATTGTCGGAAGAGCCTTCCTTTCATGGAAGCAGAGGGTCAATGACAATGCTGCGCCGTTCTTCTTCTCTAAGCGGGATCAAGGGCTTATGGTGCTTGGCATTATTCCAAATACACCCGCAGCCGATTTGAAGCTTGAAATCGGAGAAATTATTACAAAGGTGAATGGAATTGAGGTTAAAACCGTTTCAGAATTTTATGAAGCACTACAAACCAACCGTGCTTTGACAAAGCTTGAAATCATTGGCTTAAATGGTCAAACAAGATTTGAGAAACGCGCTTCTTACGAAGGGGAGCATCATCAGCTTGGTATTCTGTTTGTGAAGGATGATCCACAGCAAGAACAAACGGCGATTTCATCTTAAAAAAGCTGCTAGAGATGGCAGCTTTTTTCTTTTGTACGTGTTTTTTCCATATTACTCGCCCCCATTCACGCATGGCGAAGATGATGGGCTTTAATGTATCTCCAAGAGAAGTTAGTGAATGCTCCAACCACCGTATCTTCTTTCCAAATGTGTTAAATGTTTAAGATGGAAGATATGATCAATATGAAAATTTTTCAGGGAAATAAAAACAGCCCTTGTTAAAAAGAGCTGTTTTAAGCATAGACATATGCTAGGGAATAGTGAGGTTCGGAAAAGATTTTATGAAAAGACTGCTATTCAGTTGGCAAACTTTCGCTGAATGAAGCGTTTGGCAGTTGAATAATGGCCGTCGTACCTAGTCCAGGATCAGATTGAACATCAAAGGTGCCATGATGTTTTTTTATAATTTGATAGACAATGGCTAGTCCAAGTCCAGAGCCACCATCTTTTCTCGTTCGTGCCTTATTTACTCGATAAAATCGCTCAGATACATGCGGAAGATCTTCTTTTGGTATCCCTTTGCCCTCATCTGTTACTCTCAATTCAGAAGTGTTTTGATGAACATGTAATTCAATCGAAATCGATTTCCCAGATGGAGTGTAGTGAATGGCATTGTCTAGCAAATTACGAACCACTTGTTGAAGCCGATCGCTATCACCATAAATAATACAATCCTCTTCAAGATTCCGTTTGAGAGAAATTCCTTTTTGACTGGCGATGAATGCTACTTGATCTAAAACATCATGGATGAGCTGGGCAAAGACGATTGGATCCGATGACAGTGGATAAGAATCACCCTCTAGCTGTGCAAGGTCTAAAAGATCGTGAACAAGCCGGCTTAAACGTGTGGCCTCATCTTGGATGATTTGCATTCCTTTCTTTTGATCAATGATGCCCTCTTCTATGCCTTCTGCATATCCTTTCATATAACTTAAAGGAGTCCTAAGTTCGTGAGAGACGTTAGCAAGAAACTCCCTGCGGTGCTGTTCAACCTTTTCTAGGGTAGAAGAAAGCTTATTAAAGGAACGACTAAGTTGATTTAATTCATCCCCTTTTTTGGTCACAGCCATGCGTTTTGAAAAATCACCAGATTCCATTTCCATTGCAATTTCTTTCATTTTATTAATCGTCCTCACGATTTTATTGGAGCTTTTATAACCGATAAAGAAAATCAGCAGCAGGATACATAAAATGAATAGGATAAGTGTGAGCCTAATTTGGGCAAACGGTTCATAAACATCAGATAAAGGCATAGAAAGAAAAATCGTCCCCGACAGATCTTCTTTGTTTGAGAAAACAGGGATGGCAATACCGAGAATATCCTGATGAAACTGCGGGTGCTCCCTAATTAACACGACTGTTTTCCCTTGGAGTAGCTTTTGGCGTTCCTTGAAGGTGATGAGGTTATCGTTTGTGTTCGTATCAAAAGGAATACCACTTGAAAGCTCCATTGGGTCATCTGTAAAAATAATGTTCGCTTGACTTGACTCATTTGCCCATTTCATTCTATCTGTAAAAAACGTGTCTTTACCGTGTTTATGATAGATTTCTGCTAACTTTTTTCCTTGTAAACTTAAAGAGTCGATCTGTTTATCAATATATAAATGCTCGTATAAGTAATAGGTCAGTGCAAGAGCTGAGGCTGCAACTATTCCGATCACAGCAAGGATTAAAAAGAGTACTTTCTTTTTAATGGATAAAGGCTTCATTCTTCCTCCTCAAACTTATAGCCGACACCCCAAACGGTCTTAATATGTCGTTCCGCTCCCTTTAATTTTAGTCGTAGTGTTTTAATATGTGTATCGACTGTTCTCAAAGAGCCAATGGGGGAGTGGGATTCCCACAATTTTTGATAGAGCTGTTCACGGGAAAACACTTGGCGTTGATTGAACAGAAGAAACATGAGTAAATCATATTCTCTTCTTGTTAAATTAACAGGCTCTTGATGGAGATAAACTTGTCTTCCGTCTTGATCTATCTCCATGTCACCGATAAGCATTCGGCTGCGCTTTAGCGAAAGACCTCTAATTCTTCTTAAGGTCGTTTCAATTCTTGCTGCAAGCTCACGCAAGCTAAAAGGCTTCATAATGTAGTCATCTGCTCCAATTTCAAGCCCTCTAATTCGATCTTCCTCATAACTTCTAGCTGTTAAGAACAAAATAGGAATTTGGGATGTTTGTCGAATGTGCTGGCAGACTTCAAACCCATCCATGTCAGGCATCATGATATCCAATACAACAAGGTCAATGGGTTCCTTTTCGAGTTGACGTAAGGCATCCATTCCATTATTTGCAGTGGTAATGTGAAAGCCCTGTTTCTGCAAAAAGGTGCCAATTAACTCAATCATATCTAACTCATCGTCTACTATTAAAATATGCATCTGATCTTTCATTTCTTTTCCTCCAACATGATAGCATATGGCCCATAGGGGACATTCAGTCGGTTTTTCATCATGAATGTATGTTTGTCTATAACGGATACTGAATTGTCATCTAAGTTACTCACATATATGGATGAGGTATCGGCGGCGATATAATTCGGATTTTGACCAGTTTCAACAGAAGCGAGCTGCTTATCCGTCTTGGTATCTACTTTGTAGAGCGTATGGTCTCCATGACATAGAACATATAAAGTAGAGGAATTTCTCTCAGAAAAAAATGCAACCGGCATGACGCCTAGTTTGATTTCACGTTGCTGTTTACCAGTTTTAGCATCATAAGCAAAAATGCTTTTATTTAAGCTGCCAGGTTTTCCGTGTCCACCGATCCAAATGGACTGCCCATCAAAATGAATACCAGAAGGCCGTTCTAGCACAGAAATCGTACGAATATTTTCTTCTTTTTCAATATCTATGACTGAAACTGTATGACTTTCTGCATTTAAAACAAACAAAGTTCCTGAAGAAGATAGCGTCATGGAAGAGGGTAATTTGTCGGTCTTCACGGTCGCTTTTATTTTTTTACGCTGTGTATCAATAAAATAAACGACATTCTTCTCCGAATCTGCTACAAATAAGGTGTTAGAGGCAGTATCATATGTAAGTGTAGTCAGCCCTTTATTCACATCCATATAATCTGTTGCTGTTCCCTTTTTTAAGTCGATTTCAATGAGAGACTTCCCTTCTTTACTTGTTGCAATAATGACGTCTTTGTTAATTTGAATAAGATCAGTGAGTGGGTGTTTTAAATCAACTGAAGAAACAATTTTCTTCTTTTGTAAATCAACAATTGAAAAGGATGCTTTTTTTAATTGAGAGATCACAGCGATTGATTGAGAGCTGCCAGGTGGCGTAAATTGCTGTTCTTTACCGCAGCCTGACAGGAAAACAGTAGCACTATCAAACAGACCAAAAAATATTTTACACGTTCCATCCTTTCGCTCCTTTACGTCCTCTATTTTCAAAAAGCATACCACAAAAATTGTGAAAAAAAATCGAAGTTATTTATGCTGGAAGAAATGAAAAAAAGATTTTAGGTGGAGAAGTGCGGGAGATTTGTAGCTAAAATCTCTTTTTCGAATATATGACATTTTTTCATCTTTAAAAGATGAATTTTATGGTTTGATTAAAGTGACCCTCATAGCTTACTGTAATCAAAATAATTAAAGCTTCCCCGCCCTAAATATAAGGGAGAGAAGCGAAAATCGGATCATGTGCTTGCGCCTTTGATCGGATGGAGCTTTGCCCCGAGCAAACCACTAATCGACATGCAGAGTGAAAAGATAAAAAAAAATGATACCGCTTTGTGAATGAGAAAAGAGGCATAATGTGAAGAATGGTATACATGACAAAATGGCATAGCATGATAGAAAGATTGGCATTTGTATAAGGACTAATTTTAAATAGTGTTGATAAGTATATGATCGGATTCTTTATTTTTCATACATGTATGAAGAATAAAGGAGTGACGATCAATGCCAGAAAACCATACTTGGCTGTTTGTGAACAGAATGAGTGGGGCGATCCCGATGGTTAAGTAAAGTACAATGAACCGATGATATCTACATTTGCTTGTAAACGTGTCTGCTAATGAGTAAAACGCCTGTCATAAGTGTTAGGAACAAAAATGGGATATTCACTAGGAAAATGGAATGCCAGTCAAACCTCTGAATGATGATCGAGTCAATAAAAGGTCCAAGTACAGCTCCAAAATCAATACATCTAATAAATCCTATGTTTAAAATGATAGTGCCCACTATCATTTTATAAAATAGATAGACAAACAAACCATTGGTTATTTGGATAAGGGGGCATTTCCATGTATTCAGTTTTATTTCATGCGGCTGAATAACCGTATCACTTGCAGGAGCAAAAGGCGTGAATGGATCAAATTAAACAATCACGGCCTGCCATTCCCATGTGGATTTATTATTAAAACAACATCTAGAGCAAGACTTCCAACTCGTTTTAACTCAGTAAGAAGACTTTATTGAGACATGCACACACATTTTCATGAGAGGAACCTAAAGACCTATCGTTTTAAAGGGGAAGTTCTCATCATGGATGAAGAAAAAAAGTGAAATCGAAAACTGTGAATTGTTCATTTTGCCAATCTTTACTATAATCAAGGTAGACCATGTAGAGGGAGGGTTTTTGTGATTACAAAAGCCATATTTGCACTTGTTTTTCCTTTCCTGCTTGTTATTTTATTTTCAAAGGTTACCTATAATCATTACGTTGGCATTGCATTAACAGCGGCGCTTTTATTTGCCTCTTATATGAAAGGCTATACAGAAACCTACTTTATCGTAGGATTAGATATTATTTCTTTAGTGGCTGGGGCATTGTTTATGGCTAAGAAAGAAATCGAAAAGAGAGAGAAGGCTGATAAACA
The DNA here is from genome assembly GCF_037104745.1 of Bacillus sp. FJAT-53060. Lineage (NCBI taxonomy): Bacteria > Bacillati > Bacillota > Bacilli > Caryophanales > Bacillaceae > Bacillus > Bacillus sp. FJAT-53060. The sequence goes on along the minus strand of NZ_JBAWSW010000004.1, from coordinate 85,600 downwards.
TCATTGATGTCATCATCTGTGATAGGCCGAAAAGTATACTTTTTTCAAACACGTGCTGTGCTTACGATTCTAGTGAGCACAGCTTTCTTTTTTTTGATCTTTCATCTAATCGAATATCTCCCTCTAAAATGTTCCATACTGAAAGGAAGGTTTTCTTAAAAGGGTTATTTGCCAAGGCAGAGAGGGTATGAATGTATTGGAAATAAAAAACACGAACTTTAGTTCGTATTTTTGTGTACTTTTATGATAATATATTTATTAGATAGATTTCGTAACGAAACGGAGGCTTTGATGTGAGTGACCGCTTTGAATTAGTATCTAACTATCAGCCCCGAGGAGATCAGCCTAAGGCGATTGAAAAGCTTGTGGATGGAATCCATCAGGGGAAACAGCATCAAACGCTGTTAGGTGCAACAGGTACGGGAAAGACCTTTACTGTATCCAACCTGATCAAAGAAGTGAACAAACCGACACTTGTCATTGCGCATAACAAGACACTTGCCGGTCAGTTATACAGCGAGTTTAAGGCATTTTTTCCGGATAATGCTGTCGAATATTTTGTGAGTTACTATGATTATTACCAGCCTGAGGCATATGTTCCTCAAACCGATACATTTATTGAAAAGGACGCCAGCATTAATGACGAGATTGATAAGCTGAGACACTCCGCGACATCCTCGTTATTTGAGCGGAGAGATGTCATCATCATTGCCAGCGTGTCCTGTATTTATGGTTTGGGTTCGCCAGAGGAATACCGAGAGCTTGTGCTGTCTTTGCGCACTAATATGGAAATTGAACGCAATCAGCTTCTGCGTAAGCTTGTGGATATTCAGTATTCTCGTAATGATATAGATTTTCAGCGTGGAACCTTTCGAGTACGAGGTGACGTCGTTGAAATTTTTCCTGCTTCACGAGATGAGCATTGTATCAGAGTGGAGTTTTTCGGTGATGAAATTGAACGTATTCGTGAAGTGGATGCACTGACGGGAGAAATACTCGGTGATCGTGAGCATGTCGCTATTTTCCCCGCATCTCACTTCGTCACAAGAGAAGAAAAAATGGAAAAAGCGATTATCAATATTGAACAAGAGCTTGAGGAACAGCTTGAAAAGCTTCGTGAAAACGGAAAATTGCTAGAAGCGCAACGTCTTGAGCAACGGACAAGATATGACCTTGAGATGATGAGAGAGATGGGCTTTTGTTCAGGAATCGAGAACTATTCAAGACATTTGACGTTACGTCCTCCTGGTTCAACACCTTACACGCTGCTTGATTATTTCCCAGATGATTTTATGGTTGTTGTCGATGAGTCACACGTCACCATCCCGCAAATTCGCGCAATGTACAACGGTGACCAAGCTAGAAAACAAGTGTTGGTTGATCACGGATTCCGTCTGCCATCAGCACTTGACAATAGACCGCTCACTTTTGATGAATTTGAAAAACATATCAAACATATTGTGCATGTATCCGCAACGCCTGGACCGTATGAGCTTGAGAAAACGCCAGAGGTCGTGGAACAAATTATACGCCCAACTGGTTTGCTTGATCCAATCATTGAAGTTCGACCGATCGAAGGACAAATTGATGACTTAATTGGAGAAATTCATGCGAGTATTGAGAAAAATGAGCGTGTGCTTGTGACGACTTTGACAAAGAAAATGTCTGAGGATCTCACCGATTACCTAAAAGAAATCGGGATTAAGGTCAATTATTTGCATTCAGAAATTAAGACTCTTGAGCGGATTGAGATTATCCGTGATTTACGTCTCGGTAAATTTGATGTACTCGTCGGAATCAATCTTCTTCGTGAAGGATTGGATATTCCAGAGGTGTCGCTCGTGGCCATTTTAGATGCGGATAAAGAAGGCTTTTTACGCTCTGAAAGATCTCTCATCCAGACGATCGGCCGTGCAGCGAGAAATGCAGAAGGCCGGGTCATTATGTATGCGGACAATATGACGAAATCAATGGATATTGCCATTCAAGAAACGAAGCGAAGACGAGAGCAGCAAGAAGCCTATAACGAGAAATTTGGGATTACTCCGCAAACGATTCATAAGAAGATTCGAGATATCATTAAGGCAACGACAATTTATGAAGAATCGGAAGAATATGAAACAAAAACAGCACCAAAGCTGTCAAAAATGAGCAAAAAAGAACGAGAAAAAGTGATCGGAAAAGTCGAGATGGAAATGAAAGACGCAGCAAAAGCGCTTGATTTTGAAAAAGCAGCAGAATTAAGAGATCTATTGCTAGAGCTAAAAGCGGAAGGATGATTGCCTGATGGCTATGGAACGAATAGAGGTGAAAGGTGCAAGAGCACACAACCTTAAAAATATTGATGTCAATATCCCGCGTGACCAGCTAGTGGTAATTACGGGTTTATCTGGTTCAGGTAAATCGTCCCTTGCCTTTGATACCATTTATGCAGAAGGTCAGCGCAGGTACGTTGAATCTCTTTCAGCCTATGCGCGCCAGTTTCTCGGTCAAATGGACAAACCAGATGTAGATGCCATTGAAGGTCTTTCTCCGGCGATTAGTATTGACCAAAAAACGACAAGCCGGAACCCTAGATCAACGGTTGGAACTGTCACTGAAATCTATGATTACTTGCGTCTCTTATATGCTAGAGTGGGAAAACCCATTTGCCCTATACACGGGATTGAAATTACGTCACAAACGATTGAGCAAATGACAGATCAAATTTTAGAATTTCCAGAAAGAACAAAGCTGCAAGTGCTTGCGCCAGTCGTATCTGGCCGCAAAGGAACACATGTCAAAGTAATTGATCAGATTCGGAAGCAAGGCTATGTTCGAGTGAGAGTCGATGGAGAGATGGAAGATCTTTCAGAAGATATCGTGCTTGAAAAGAATAAGAAACATTCGATTGAAGTCGTGATTGACCGAATTGTTGTGAAAGAGGGGATCGCCGCTCGGCTGTCTGATTCCCTTGAAACTGCGCTTCGACTAGGTGAAGGTAGGGTGATCATTGATGTGATTGAGCAAGAAGAGCTATTATTCAGTGAACATCACGCTTGTCCGCATTGCGGATTCTCTATTGGTGAGCTTGAGCCGAGAATGTTCTCGTTTAATAGTCCTTTCGGTGCCTGCCCAAGCTGTGATGGACTCGGTTCTAAGCTGGAAGTAGACCCGGAGCTGGTCATTCATAATAAGGATTTAACTTTACGTCAGCATGCCATTGCACCATGGGAGCCGCAGAGCTCACAATATTATCCGCAGCTTCTTGAGGCCGTATGTACACACTATGGAATCGACATGGACATCCCAGTAAAAGATATACCATCGCATTTATTCGACAAAATTTTATATGGCAGCGGCTCTGAGCTGATTTATTTTAAATATGAAAATGATTTTGGCCAGGTACGTGAAAATGAAATTGAGTTTGAAGGTGTTCTTCGTAACATTGAACGTCGGTATAAGGAGACCAGCTCTGATTATATCCGTGAGCAAATGGAAAAATTTATGGCCAATCAGCCATGTCCGACATGTAAAGGGTATCGCCTGAAAAAAGAAACGCTTGCTGTTCTCATCAATGGCAAACACATCGGAGAAATCACAGATTTGTCTGTATCTGATGCTCTTGATTTCTATGAAAAAATGGAGTTATCGGAGAAAGATTTGCAGATTGCCCAGCTCATTTTACGTGAAATCAAAGAGCGCTTGTCATTCTTAAATAATGTGGGTTTAGATTATCTGACATTAAGCCGATCAGCTGGAACACTATCAGGCGGGGAGGCGCAGCGGATTCGTTTGGCGACTCAAATCGGGTCAAGACTGACGGGCGTTCTCTATATATTAGACGAACCTTCCATTGGCCTGCATCAACGTGATAATGACCGTTTGATTGGGACGTTGAAAAACATGCGTGACATCGGGAACACGCTGATTGTCGTGGAGCATGATGAAGATACAATGATTGCGGCTGATTATTTGATCGATATTGGACCAGGAGCAGGAGTTCACGGAGGAGAAGTGATTTCAGCTGGAACGCCAGAAGAAGTCATGAAGGACCCGAAATCTTTGACAGGTCAATACTTATCAGGTGAGAAATTTATCCCGCTTCCGATTGAGAGAAGGAAGCCTGATGGTCGCTTTATTGAAATAAAGGGTGCTAAAGAAAACAACCTAAAAAATGTCAATGTGAAGTTCCCTCTAGGCGTTTTTACAGCTGTGACCGGTGTGTCTGGATCAGGGAAAAGTACGCTTGTAAATGAAATCCTATTGAAGTCACTTGCGCAAAAACTGTACAGAGCGAAGGCGAAACCAGGAAAGCATAAAGAAATCAAAGGAATGGATCATTTAGATAAGGTGATTGATATTGACCAATCTCCAATTGGCCGTACGCCAAGATCTAATCCTGTCACGTATACAGGTGTGTTTGATGATGTCCGGGATATCTTTGCGCAAACCAATGAAGCGAAGGTCAGAGGCTATAAAAAGGGCAGATTTAGCTTTAACGTTAAAGGCGGCCGCTGTGAGGCGTGTCGTGGAGATGGAATCATTAAAATTGAAATGCACTTTTTACCTGATGTGTATGTTCCTTGTGAAGTATGTCACGGAAAACGTTATAACCGTGAGACACTAGAGGTCACATACAAAGGGAAAAACATTGCCGATGTCCTTGAAATGACTGTGGAGGACGCACTCCAATTTTTCGAGAATATACCGAAAATTAAGCGTAAACTTCAAACGATTTTTGATGTTGGGCTAGGGTATATTACGCTTGGTCAGCCTGCGACGACATTGTCTGGTGGAGAGGCGCAGCGTGTGAAATTGGCATCAGAGCTTCACCGTCGTTCAAACGGTAGATCTCTCTATATTTTAGACGAGCCCACAACAGGCCTTCATGTGGATGATATTGCTCGTTTATTAAAAGTGCTACAGCGTTTGGTCGAAAATGGGGATACGGTTCTGGTCATTGAGCATAACCTCGATATTATCAAGGCCGCTGATAACCTCGTTGATCTGGGACCAGAAGGCGGTGCAGGCGGTGGAACCATTATTGCCTCTGGTACACCTGAGCACATTGCAAAAGAAGAAGCTTCATACACAGGTCATTACTTGAAGCCTATTTTAGAACGTGACCGCGAACGAATGAAGCAATTGCTGCAAGAAACAGAAAGTGTGACATCATCATAAGTGAAAACCCCTCTTGCTAGAGGGTTTTTCCTTTTATTGAACATCTTCCTTAGGTATTAAATTACTTAAGTGAGTTAAATCCTTTAAGATATGGGTGCTGCTGCTGTCGAGCAGTACTTTTAAGTAACGAATATCACCATATTTCGGATGAGACGGATGAATCGTCTCCAGCTCCTTGATCATATCGCTGTTCATGCTTTTTTGTTTCTGTATAAGGTCTAAAAGCATTTGTGCCGTGTGGTTAGAGATATGATGATCTGTCAAAATAATTACCCCCTATAATGATAATCACCATCTTTTCAACATATTTTAAAGGGTAATCTGTGAAGAATCTACACTTAGGGGGAAAAAGAAATAATTTGTGTCTAAGGTCATATGTAAATCGAATGATTTGAAACTTTTTATACCAATAAACGTATGAGTAAGAAAGGAATTTTCGTCATGAAGGAGCGAATATATATGAATAGAGATCAGTCGATCATAGCATCTATTTGTTATTTTAGTGTATTTTTTATGCCGTTTATCGTACCGATTGTGGCGTATTTTGTAGTAGATCAGAAGGAAACAAAACGGCATGCGAAACGGGCATTGTGGTCACATCTGGTTCCAGTTGCAGCGTGTTGTATTCTCATTTTTGGGGCCATTCCGTTTTTACTGGCAACGCAAGTGAGTGATTCGCTTATTCCAGTCATGACGGTGCTCATCTTGTCATTTTTAGTAGCCATTAGCTTTTTGATCTCTGTTATTTGGAATATCATTCAAGGCATTAAAGTACTTCAATCTATCAAATCATAGGAGGGCTTTGTATGAATGAGAAAGAACGAATTTTAAAATTAGTGGAAGACGGGACTTTATCAGCAAAAGAAGCAATTACGCTGTTAGAAAAGCTAGAAAAAAGCCAGTCTGTATCATTAGAGAAGTCTACAGCCGACCATAACTTTCATGAAGAAAAAACTGGAGCAGAAAGCAAAGGAAACGGCACCGAGAATCTTGGGGCAAAGCTGTTTGGCTGGTTAGATTCTGCAGTAAAAAAAGTAAAAGATGTCGATCTTGATTTGAACTTTGGACAGTCAGTCGATGTTGAACACATTTTTCAATTTAAAGACGCATCGCTGTCTCATTTAGAAATTCAATTGGCCAACGGTAGTCTTAATGTGATGCCTTGGGACGATGGAGATATCCGAGCAGAGTGCCATGCGAAAATCTATCGGACAGAGGACGGAGAGCAGGCAAGACAGCAATTTCTCAATCAATTGGATTGCGGAATTGAAGGGGATAAGTTTTTTATTAGAACCGAAAAGAAAACGATGAAAGTCAATGTCACCTTATATGTACCGCATATCCAATACGATAAGATCAAGGTCAAGCTGTTTAATGGGCCAATTCGCGGGGAAAAGCTAATGACAAAAGAACTTGCTGCGAAAACAACAAACGGCGTTGTCTCTTTTGCCTCGTTACAGGCAGAAAAGGTCGGAATTGAAACAGCAAACGGACAAATTAAACTGGCTGATCATGAGTGTGGTATGATCGAGGCAGAAACCATCAATGGGCTCATTGACCTGCGTGGGAAAAGTGAATCAATTGATGCCCAGAGCTTTAACGGGAACATTGCTGTCCAGCTGTCGGACGAAAAGTGCCGTTCCATTTATGCGAAAACCACAACAGGCAGTGTGGACGTCCAGATTCCGCGTGCATGTGGATTGATTGCAGAGCTGAAAAGCAATCTTGGGTCTATCTCTCACGATTTGCTTGAAGCAGATATGATTAAAGAGAAAAATGAAACGTTACAAAAAGAGAAAATGATCAAAGCCAATCAACAGGCAGAGCACAGTTTATCCATTTTTGCAGAAACAAAAACAGGTTCTATACAAGTAAAGCACCAATCAGACAAGGAGTGATTCTACATGAAGAAGCTTTATCGTTCAGCAACAGATAAAAAAATAGCGGGCGTTGTTGGTGGGCTTGCCGAATACTTATCTGTTGATGCATCACTGCTTCGAGTTTTAACGGTCATCCTCGGATTTATGACAGTATTTATGCCGATCTTTTTGATCTACTTCATTTGGTATTTTGTTGTTCCGGAAGAAGGCACTAAAAATGCTTAGATGGATCGCCAGTATTTTAGTGAATGCATTACTTTTAATCGTCATTGCTGGATATTTTGATTCGGGCATTCTGCCAGGGCTAGGTAGTGTGTATGTTGAAGGATTTGAGGCAGCCATTGTGGCAAGTATTATTTTGTCCTTGCTCAATATTCTAGTGAAGCCGTTTTTAATTATTTTAACGCTGCCAGTGACAGTGATCTCACTAGGATTGTTCTTATTTGTCATCAATGCCATCACACTGATGATGACATCTAGCTTTATGGGTGATAGCTTTAACATTGTTGGGTTCGGAACGGCCATTTGGATGGCTATCATTTTATCTGTATTCCATCTGCTTATACAAAAGGGAATCGTGGAGCCGTTAGCGAAAAAAAGCTAGCGGTTTTTTTCTCCTGTCATAAAAACGTCCTTCCAGAGACACAATACTCAAAGGGAGGCGGTGTAAAATGGTGAACGTAAGTAGACAAATGATGTGTTTATGTTTTTTTATCATTTTTTTTTGTTTCAGTCAGCCTGCGTCAGCAGGACCCTTCATTCAAACACATGTGAATATACCAGACAAGCCTTTTTCACCTTTTATTTTTGACCGATTTCATGTAGACGTGCGTCCGATTCAAGGAAAAAGCCATGATCTTCAGTTTCGGGCAACCATAAGTCAGTCAGAGCAAATCTTGTCTGCAAACTTGTATTATAAACAAAGTGATGAACTAGGATATCGCTTGATTCCTATGGAACGGTTACCAGGAATGAAGCCAGAGTTTACAGCAAAAGTTCCTCCAAATCAATTATGGAATTCAACGGTTTATTACTATACAGAGTTTCTTACACAGAAATCTGTGATCAAAACCGCAGAAAAATCTGTTCACTTGGACGGATTTGAAGAGGACCTTTCACACATTCCCGACTTATTCATCACGGAAATTGTCGTCAATTCAAAAAACCGAAAAAGCAAAGATGCATTTGAATTTTTAGAAGTTTATAACACGACACAAGCCCCTATCTCTCTTCAGCATTATCAGCTGCGCTACCGTGATCCTACACAAGGTACCGAGATGGATGATGTTTATTCATTTCACGCTAATCCAGTCACGATTTCACCTGGAAAGCCTTATGTTTTCTGGTTAAGAAAAAAAGAGCAGGAGCATTTAACTGTAGCCGATTTTAATGCCACGTACAAAACCCAATTAAAAGAGGGAGAGCATCTATCAGTGATCGAAAGCAAGGGGCTTTCCAACTCCAAATCTCGTCTTGTCTCCATCACAACGAATATAGGTGAGGAGATCTCTTCAGCAGCATTTCGTTTGAAGCCATCATTGTTAAGCGAGCATAAATCCTTACTGTTCAAGTATCCGATGGATGGAACGCCTCAGATGAAGCTGATCTCGAAAATTGAAGAAGAGCCGACACCTGGAAAAGTGTTAAAAGCACAAATTCCATCTGAGAAAAAAGAAATTTCACGAGATATTCATAAACCTGTAATTGAAGATATGACGGATCGGAAACCGATAAAACCAACAGAAGGCATTGAAATTAAAGCGGATGTACAGGATGATCAGTTCGTCAAAACCGTCAAGCTGCGCTATCGAACGAGTCGCAAAGATGATTTTAAAGAGATTCTGCTTCAAAAAGATCATAACGACCGACTGTTCCATCACATTATTTATTCACCGGAGTTGATTGGGAAAGAACAATTAGAATATCAACTTGAAGCGTCAGACGGCGAAAATGGATCAATAACAATGAAAAAAACGATTGATGTAGAGCAAGTCAGCAAGGCCCATGGTCTTCGTTTCAATGTAGAAGAGGGAGATACGGTTTCAGGGTTATTTGCATTAAAGGCCACATCAGATCGAAAGAAAACCATTCATTTGACGGTAGATAAAAAGCGAGTTCGACAAACCTTTTCGGCCCTTGAAGCAGATCCATATGTCTCATTTGATGTCAAAGGAACAAATTTATATTTTAAAAATGGTGTGTCTATAGGTAAGCACTTACTTTCTATTTTTGATGATTCGACAAAAGTGTATCGGACCTATACAATACCAATACCAGAAGAAGTCTTGAAAAAGGCAGGCCCACAAACGATTTCTTTCCATGCTGGAACGAAGTCTTCACCGTTTGATCGCTTGCCAGGAGAGAATCACGATGATTTTGAATTGAAAAATGTCAGATTGATCCTATCAAACGGAACACAAATCATTCCATTAAATGATAAACCACAAAAAGAATGGAAGATGGGTGATGGTAGTCATGCCAAAAAGGTAAAAGCATTTCAATTTCAAATTCCGAAACAAGCATACGTTTCAACCTATATTCAGTTGGATACAAGAAGGATGAAAGAAGGCTCGCATCTTATTCAAGCCAAAACAGCCGACGAGCATGTATCTGTACATGTGAAAGTTGATAATACAGGTCCGAAAATCAAAACAAACATACAAGCAAATGACCAATATAAAGGAGCCTTTACATTAAAGGCAAAAGTCACGGATCGTTGGAGTGACATAGAGGATATTCGCACATTCTTAGATGGAAAACCGATTTCTCTGCCATATAAGACGTCTTCTAGCGAATTAACTCCTGGGCAGCACACGTTTACAATAAAAGCAAAAGATGCCGCGGGGAACAAATCGACACTAAAAAAAGAATTCAAGACGGTACATGAGCATCCTGAGACACCAGAACGCATAGCAGATAAGACAAAAATGGAATCATCTAAGCAAACGGTTTTAACAAAGGATCCAACAAATGATAAGTTAGATTACTCATTTTATCGTGCCTATCAATACACCTCTTTGCATCCATCAATGAAGATCTTTAAATATGCAGCAGAGACCGAACCGCCAAAGGCACTTAACCAAAGAGGAGAAGTGGTCTTTTCTGAACGTGAAAGAAATCGCATTGCATTTGCTGATGGTAAGGCCGTCGAAACGAAGGATTTACAGCGTTTTCCTTATCATCGTTTTCAAATCAAGGTTCATCATCACGTACGTGAGAAAGATGTCGTCGAGGCTGTGTGGAAAGGAAGCTCATTGTCAGGGAGAAAGGTGACGATGTACGCTTGGAATCATCAGCAGGAAAAGTGGGATAAAATCATTCATCACTTTGCTAAGGATCAAAAAGAATTTTACCTTAAAGGGTTGCTGTCGGTCAGACAGTACATGAAGAACCAGACGTTTGAGTTGCTCGTACAAGATGAAATCAGCAAGACCCAAAAGCCTTATAAAATGGTATGGATGTCTGATACACAATATTATGCTAAAAGCTATCCTCATATCTTCAAACAAATGGTCGAGTGGATTAGAGATCAAAGGGATCAGTTAAACATTCAGTATGTGTTCCATACTGGCGATATTGTGGATGATTCAAAGGATAAGCAGTGGAATCGTGCGGATACATTTATGCGAGTGTTAGATGAGCATCATATCCCGTATGGCGTATTGGCAGGAAATCATGATGTTAGACACAAAGACGGTTTTTATGCGGAATATGGGAAATACTTCGGTGCCAAACGATTTGCAGAAAAACCTTACTATGGTGAATCCTATCAAAACAATAAAGGGCATTATGATCTCATCTCTGCTGGGGGGAATGATTATATGATGGTATATATGGGCTGGGGGATTAAGCAAGCAGAAATCGATTGGTTAAATAGAGTGATTTCTGAGCATCCAGATCGTATCGTCATTTTAAACTTTCATGAGTATTTGTTAGTGAGTGGCAATCGAAGCCCGATTGGCGACCTTATCTTCCACCAAGTGGTGAAACGTCACCCAAATATTGTGGCAGTATTTAGCGGCCACTACCATGGAGCCAGCAGGAAAGTAGATGAGCTTGACGATGACCATGATGGAAAAGTTGACCGGAAAGTATATCAAATTCTTGCTGATTATCAGTCGGGTCCAGAAGGTGGACAAGGGTTTATGCGATTGATTACAGCAGATCAAGAAAAAAATCAACTTCATCTTACAACATACTCACCCTACCTGAATCAAGAGCATTTCTATGATCCTAAAACATATGGAGATCAGGATGAGTTTTCAATTGATGTGGATTTGACACCAAAAATGAAATCCGTTAAAACCAATTACTTTGAACTCAATGTGTATTCAAACATCCTTCTAGGAGAAGCAAGAGGTGTGAAAAGCGGCAAAAAAGCAATCTTTGAGTGGAAAGGCTTAAAGCCAAATCGAGAATATTATTGGTACACTGTCGCAAAAGATCGTTTCCAAGGGAAAGCTGTTTCACCTATATGGAAAATTCATACAAAAGATGATGATCAAACAAAATTTCTTCGGAAATAAAAAACACTGTGCTCCGCTTCAGGAGCACAGTTTACCTTTCCATTGTATGAATGAGCTTGTAACGATCTCCTCTATAAACTGAAAGAACAAACTCAAACGGAAGATCGTTTTGAAAATAAGTCGTTCTTGCAATCGATAGTACAGGAGTACCTGTTGAAATGGACAGCAGGTGTGCTTCTTCCTTTGAGGCAACAGTGGCTTCAAGCTCCTGCTTTGCGTGAGCAATGGCAAGGCCTGTGTTGTTTTCTATATATTCATATAAAGAGCCAGTGAGATGTGCCTTTGTAAAGTCTCCTGCAAATGTTTCAGGTATATAGCTTGTTTCAATGGCCATTGGTTCATCATTTGCAAGACGTATCCGTTTCAGTTCATATACAGTATCACTGTTTGACAGCTGTAAGGCTGGTCGTAAGTGCTCTGGACATGCGATTCTTTTGAAATCAATCAGATGGCTTGAAGCTTTGAGCCCGCGCTGTCGCATATCTTCTGTAAAGCTTGTTAAGCCTTGAAGCGGCTGTTCAAATTTTTTTCGGCTAACAAAGGTGCCTTTTCCTTTTTGTCGATATAAATACCCCTCGTTTACAAGGTTCGATAAGGCTTGTCTGACAGTCATTCGACTAATACCAAAGCGTTCGGCATATTCTCTTTCAGAAGGAATGAGTGTATCAGGTGATAATGTTCCATCCTCAATCTGCTTTTTCAAGTTCTCCATAATCTGATGGTACATCGGAATAGGTGACTGCTTATCAATAAACATGTGAAAACCCTCTCGTGTTTAGCGTAGTGAACCAGCTTCTCTATCAATGAAAATCGTCACATCTTGATGAAGTTTCAGGGCAGATGCAGGGAAGTCTGGGTGAATCTCCGCCTGTTCTAAATATTGTATCACTTTCGCTTTTGATTTTCCTGATGCAAGAAGGAGAATTTTTTTGCTTGAAATGATGCTTGCAATCCCCATTGTAATGGCATGTGTAGGTACTTCATCAATAGAAGAAAAGTATCTTGCGTTGGCTTGACGGGTATTTTCATCTAATTGCACAACATGAGTGTTTGAGTCGAAGGGGGTGCCAGGTTCGTTAAACCCGATATGTCCATTTTGTCCTATGCCAAGAAGCTGAAGGTCGATGCCCCCTAAATCATGAATGAGTTGATCATATCTGAAGCATTCTTCTTCTAAATTAGTTGCAGAACCATTTGGCAGGAAATACTGATCATGAGGAAGATCAATATGATCAAATAAATGACTCTTCATGTATGTCATATAGCTATTTTCATGCATTGGATCAAGTCCTGCATATTCATCCAAATTGATTGTTCTTGTTTGTTTAAAGGATAGCTGCTGTGATTGATGAAGCCGAATTAATTCTTTGTAGGTATTGATAGGCGTACCACCAGTTGCTAGACCGAGCACTGCATCTTGTTTGGATTCAATTGTATGCGCAATGAGGGTAGCAGCTTCTTTTCCTAATTGATCTTTATCTTTAAATTCAATGATGTGCATTAGTGGTTGGCCTCCTTTTTTTCAAAGACGATATGTCCGCGGCAGATCGTCATTATCAGTTCTCCAGATTCATCCCAAATGACCAAGTCAGCCAGTTTTCCAACCTCGATCGAACCGAGCTGGTGATCAAGTCCTAGCTGTTTAGCAGCATTGGTGGAGGTCATCTTAGCGATCTCTGACCATCCACAATGTGTGATCTGTTTTATCCTTTGGACTCCATCTTTCATTCGTAAGATAGATCCTGCGAGTGTACCATCTGGAAGTAATGCTTTTTCGCCGCTGACTGTGACTGTTTGCCCTCCAAATTCGTATGTTCCATCTCCTAGTCCTTTTGCCCGCATTGAATCTGTAATCATGATCAACCGATCACTTCCTTTTGCTAGATATGCCAGCTTAATGGATAGAGGATGTGAATGAATACCATCTGTTATCAACTCACTTAGAAGGTTTTCGTTTGTAAGAGCAGCACCTAGAACGTTTGGCTCACGATGCTGAAACGAACTCATCGCATTATATAGATGCGTCACATGGCGTGCACCGTGTTTTGATGCTAGTTCAATCATGTCATGATGAGCATTCGTATGTCCAATAGAAGGGACTATGTTCTTTTCTTTTAAAAGTGAAAGAAAAGCGAAGTCAGGGTCTTCTTCAGGTGCAAACGTGACAATTTGAATGAGTTGTTCAGATGAATCGAGCCATTTTTCAAAAAGAGGGAGATCAGGCTGATGAATCCATTGAGTAGGCTGTGCCCCGGCCTTTTTCTTAGAAATAAATGGACCTTCGAGATGAATCCCTAAACATTGTGCCTGACTTCCTGCTTTCTCTGCATTATATTGTTTCCACCGGGCGATATTTTTAAGTGCTTGCTCAATCTCTTGATGGTTTTTTGTAATGGTTGTGGCTAAAAAGCTTGTCGTTCCTTCTGAGGGTAAGCTATCAGCAAGTGTATTCATGGCTTCTGGTGTCGCATCCATCATGTCTGCACCATAGCCCCCGTGAATATGAATATCAATCATTCCAGGAAGTAAATAAAAGTTTTCCCGGGAAATATATACTTTTTCATAATTTCCTGTCGGTGGTGATGTTGAAATATAGTCGATCTTGCCATCGCGTAAACCGACAAAACCGTGTTCAATGATTTCTGTCTTTGTCACAATATGAATATTGGAGAGCAATAAAGAGCTGCTCATATTTGTGCCTCCTTATTCGTTGTCTGTAGTTTTAGTTTACCCTTTTTAAGTATAGTTGTCTATACCAGATGGTGAGCGAAACAGGATCAGGATAAAATACTATTTTGGGTTCATCATTGAAAGTGATAAAATAGAGCTGTATTTCTGAAACGCCTGTGATAAAAGGAGGGAAAAGGGTGCCGAAAGTTCGTACGAAGGACATAATGGAACAATTTCATCTTGAACTGGTAAGTGGGGAAGAAGGGATTAATCGTCCCATTACAATTAGTGATCTATCCAGACCAGGTATTGAAATGGCTGGATATTTTACATATTACCCAAAAGAAAGAGTTCAGCTTTTAGGGAAAACAGAGCTTTCTTTTTTTGAACAACTCCCCGAACGTGAACGAAAGCAGAGAATGATGTCTCTTTGTACAGATATTACTCCTGCCATTATTTTGTCACGAGATCGCGAAGTGCCGAAGGAATTAATTGAAGCATCAAATGAAAATGGTGTGCCTGTTTTACGATCAAGCTTGAAAACAACAAGACTTTCGAGTCGATTAACGAACTTTTTAGAAAGTAAGCTCGCACCAACGACAGCCATTCATGGCGTGCTCGTAGATGTATATGGTGTTGGTGTTTTGTTAATTGGGAAAAGCGGAGTAGGCAAAAGTGAAACAGCCTTAGAACTAGTGAAGAGGGGTCACAGACTGGTTGCAGATGATTGCGTGGAAATTCGCCAAGAGGATCAGGATACGCTAGTTGGAAGCGCACCAGAGCTGATCGAGCACCTTTTAGAAATCCGCGGATTAGGGATTATTAACGTGATGACCTTATTTGGAGCAGGCGCAGTCAGAAGCTTTAAGAGAATTACGATTGTGATGAACCTTGAGCTTTGGGAACAAGGCAAGCAGTATGATCGTTTAGGACTTGAAGAAGAGAAAATGCGGATCATTGATACAGATGTACCGAAGCTGACTATCCCTGTACGTCCAGGACGAAATTTAGCGGTCATCATTGAGGTGGCTTCGATGAACTTCAGGTTGAAACGAATGGGACATAATGCAGCTGAACAATTTACAAGTAAACTTGCCGATGTCATTAAAGATAATGGCTAGGATGAATAGGAGTTGTCTATATGAACGAAGCAATTCAACCAATTGATCCGATTGCTTTTCAGCTCGGGCCTATTTCGGTTCATTGGTATGGTGTGATCATAGGAGTCGGAGCCTTGCTTGGACTTTGGCTTGCACTAAGGGAATGTGAAAAAAGAGGAATCAATAAAGATACGTTTATTGACTTAATCTTATTTGCCATTCCAATAGCGATTATTTGTGCACGAATTTATTATGTGTCCTTTGAATGGGACTACTATCAGCAGCATCCAAATGAAATCATTAAGATTTGGAATGGCGGGATTGCGATACACGGAGGGTTGATAGGCGCAGTGCTGACAGCCATCGTATTTACAAGAGTGAGAAAGGTGTCCTTTTGGAAAATCGCCGATGTGGCAGCTCCTAGTATTTTACTAGGGCAGGCTATCGGGCGCTGGGGAAACTTTATTAATCAGGAAGCGCATGGGGAAGCTGTTTCAAGAGCCTTTTTAGAAAATTTGCACCTTCCTGAGTTTATCATTAATCAAATGTATATTGATGGTACCTATTATCACCCAACGTTCTTATACGAATCATTATGGAATCTTGCCGGCGTTGTGATGTTAATTTTATTACGCAGAACATCGCTGCGCAGAGGCGAAATCTTTTTGTCTTATTTAATCTGGTATTCAATTGGCCGTTTTTTCATTGAAGGAATGAGAACGGACAGCTTAATGCTGACAGAGCATCTTCGAATCGCACAAATAATCTCGATCGCGTTATCTGCAGTGGCCGTTTTGTTGATTGTATTTAGAAGAATTAAAGGCTACGCATCTATTCCGTACAAAGAAAATAATTCGTCAAATTAATGCAGGAGGGATAAGATGGGGGGAACATGGAAAAACGGCTTGAAAGCGGGACTATCGACGACTTGGACACTTGGAAAAGTCATTTTTCCAGTTACTATTCTTGTCAGCATCTTGCAGCATACGCCTGTAATGGATTGGATCATACAATTCATTCGTCCATTTATGGGGTTGTTTGGGCTTTCAGGGGAAGCGGCCATTCCGCTTGTATTAGGAAATATGCTGAACTTGTATGCGGGTATTGCAGCCATCTTGACATTAGAACTTCCTGTGAAGGAAGTATTCATTTTAGCGGTCATGCTATCCTTTTGTCACAACCTGATCATAGAATCGACAGTGGCAGCAAAGGTTGGGCTGAGGGTGTCTGTCATTTTGTTAGTCAGAATCAGTCTTGCCGTTGTTTCAGCTATTGTCATTCATCTCGTTTGGCAGGGAGGCGAGGGGGCGGCGCAATATGGATTGCTTACGGCAGCTCAGACGGCTGATGTGCCTTCAAGTTGGTACATGATCGTTCTTTTTGCTTTACAGAAAGCTGTTCTCGGTGTGCTCCAGCTGGCTTGTATTGTCATCCCTCTCATGATTATTATTCAATTCATGAGAGATTTAGGGTGGTTGCATACTCTGTCAAAGTGGCTGTCTCCTTTTACTAGAATGCTTGGAATGAAAGAAAATACGTCTATGACGATGGTGGCAGGTTTAACCATTGGTCTAGCCTACGGAGCAGGTGTGATGATGAAGGCAGTGGAAGAGGATGGCGTGAGTAAAAAGGATTTAACCTTGGCCTTCATTTTTCTTGTCGCTTGTCATGCTGTGGTCGAAGATACACTGATTTTTATTCCATTGGGCATTCCAGTTTGGCCGCTTCTTGTCATTCGCCTGATGTCTGCTATTTTATTGACAGCTGCCATTAGCTATATTTGGAGGAAGCGGGAACAAGCAGCTGTAGAAAGGAAGCCATATGAACGAATCAACCATTAACACAGTGCTATTTGATTTAGATGGCACGTTAATCAATACAAACGAATTAATTATTGCTTCATTTCAGCATACGCTGGACCATTATTACCCTGGTCAGTACAGCCGTGAGGATATCCTTCAATTCATTGGTCCATCGCTTTTAGATACATTTTCTGCGATGAATTCCGATCTGACGGATGACATGATTCAGATGTATCGAACGTTTAATCATGAACAGCATGATTTGCTCGTCACTGAATATGAGACAGTTTTAGATACATTAAAAGTGCTGCAGGATCGAGGGTTTAAGCTCGGAATTGTCACAACGAAGATACGTGATACGGTCTTAATGGGATTGAAGCTGACAAGTTTAGAGCCATTCTTTGAGGTCATTGTGACACTTGATGATGTACAAAATGAGAAGCCACATCCAGAACCAGTACAGCTAGCATTATCCAAGCTTGACAGTGATCCACATGAAGCGGTAATGGTCGGCGATAATTATCACGACATTTTGTCAGGACAAGCGGCAGGGACAAAAACGGCAGGTGTTGCTTGGTCCATTAAGGGAGAAAAGTCCCTTTTAAAGCATCGCCCTGATTTCATGCTGAAGAAAATGAGTGATCTTTTAGCAATTGTTGGAGCTGATTAAGTTGAGAAAAACAGATCGTTATCCTGTAAAGGGGGTCAATTCGCTTAGACAAGTCTATCGGACGGTCCCTTTTATGAAGGTTGTGAAAAACTTTATCTTTATACAAATAGCACGGTATATGCCCTTTATGGGAATGAAAAACTGGATTTATCGAACCTTTCTTCGCATAAAAGTTGGGGAGGATACGGCATTTGCCTTAATGGTTATGGTAGATCTGATGTTTCCTGAAAAAATCATTGTCGGTCGAAATAGTGTGATTGGCTATAATACAACCATCTTGTCCCATGAGTATTTGATTAAAGAGTACAGGCTTGGGGAAGTCTATATTGGAAATGAAGTCTTAATTGGAGCAAACTCAACCATTCTGCCTGGTGTGACGATTGGTGATGGTGCGATCGTATCTGCGGGTACGCTTGTTCATAAGGATGTCCCAGCAGGCTCCTTTGTTGGAGGAAATCCAATGCATATAATATATACAAAAGAAGAAATGGACGCACGTCAATCTCCGTCTGCTGAGTAGCTCGGCAGACTTTTTGGTTGACATTTTAACATGTTGTAACCATAATGATTACAATAGAGGTGAGAAAACATGAAAATCAGCAGCAGATTTACTGTCGCTGTCCATATTCTGGCCTTACTATCACTTGAAAAAGGATCATTACAGACATCGGAGGTTATCGCAGGAAGTGTGAATACAAACCCAGTGGTCATTCGCCGTATTATGAGTAAATTAAAAAAAGCAGGCCTAATTTCAACAAGTCTTGGCAAAGGCGGTTCTCAGTTGAACTGTAGTGAAGATGACATGACACTGCTCGATGTGTATAAAGCGGTTGAAGTGGTGGATGAGGGAGAATTATTTCAAATCCATGATTGCCCGAATCCTGACTGTCCAATCGGTGCAAATATTCAAGCTGTGCTAGAATTAATTTTGTGCCACGCACAAAGTGCGATGGAGCAAGTGCTTGCTGAGATCAAATTAAGTGAACTAACGCAGGTCTTAATCAAAAAAATTGGATAATCTACTCAATTTTTTATAAAAAATAAACGATATTGTAGGAGGAGTTAACATCAAAATTGGAGTAGCCGTTTTAGAGAAGGATGTGTTTCACTTTGAGGCAGAAGACGTCAAAGGTTTTGATGTCATTGTGAATGCATTTGGTGCACCTGCTGGAAAAGAGTATCTTCATGTAGAAGCTGGGAAAAGCTCATTGATATCTTGAAAGAGACACCAGACACTCGTTTAATCATTGTAGGCGATGCAGGCAGTTGATTTGTAGATAAAACAACCACACCCTAGTACCCAAAGGAATACTTTCGCTACTGCTTCATAGCAAGGGGAAAACCTAAAGGATTTTCAAAAGACTGAAGGGTTAAAATGGACATTCCTCAGTCCAACTGCATTTGTTGATCCTGCGTGCGAACGTACAGGTTCTTATGTAAAAGGAAAGAAGACCATCTCATTGTCAATTCAAAGGGTGACAGCTTTATGTCAGAATCGGACTATGCCATTGCGCTTGTCGATGAAATTGAGCAGGCTTCCTATGTTGGCGAACGGTTTACCGTTGTATCGGAAGCAAAATAAGGAGAACCCCGCTGGAGAGCGGGGTTTTATGCTTTAATGATTATCGCTTGACTGCCCATCTGTTTCCAAGAATCCTCAAACTGGTCACGATCCACTCGCTCATTCTTTTCTCCGTATGGGTTATTCAAGTAAACGTGCTTATCGTCATAGCCTGTAATGACTACACTATGCATTTTAAAGCTCACATCTACATGTCCATTTGGTGTATTCCACGTATCGATGTTATCTGTTTTCTCAAAGGTGGATGTTGTGATCACCCATACAGGATAGCCTTTTTCAAGTGATTGATAAATGGCCTTTTTGACAGGCTTTCCAGTTAAGTCTACGACTTGATCACCTGCATACTTTTTCGCAAGTTGATAAATGGGTTCATGGTACACACCAAGACCCGGTCCATTCTCCATATCCCCCACAAACCCATCATGAGGGTCTCCTTTTAAGCCATTTTCGTAATTTAGTGGAACACGTTTGATTTCATTTGCCAATGCGTTTTTTGTGACTTGCTCATAGCCGCTGTAATGAAGCAACATCGCTAAGCTCGTGACTTCGCATCCATTATAAAGCCTTGGTTCATCCATTTGATTGTAGAGGATGACATCCATGGCTTTTTTGCTTCCTTTTAAAGAAGTATGTGAGGAATCTGTGTTTTTCGTTGATCGTGTTTCTTCTGCCGCTTCATGTGAAGAAGCTGTTTTCTTGGCTTGATCGATTTGTGAAACGTAAATAAAGCCAAAGTAAACAAGACATGCGCACAAAAAAGTTAAGGTTAATGTCTGGATGATTTTCACTGTAATCTCCTGAGGTATTCAATATTTTTAAGTATTATAGCACGTTCCTTCATCGAACATAAGGAAAAGGTTCAGGTGTCAATTTAATGTGATATTTGAATTTAACGAAAAGAGGGAAGAAAATAAAATGATTGATTTAACCACTTTATTTTGTTAGCATATTATCATATTAGCGAACTAAAGGATTCAGAATTTTTCGTTTGAATGTGTTGGAGGTGCGGGAGAACATGTTGATGTTTGAGAAACCATATGGTATGCGGGATTCATTACCAGGCCTGTATGAGACAAAGAAAAAAGTGAGACATTCATTAACAAAGGTTATGAATGGTTGGGGTTACCGTTTGATGGAGACGCCAACGCTTGAATTTTACGATACAGTCGGTGTTCAATCGGCGATTACAGATATTCAGCTATTTAAGCTCCTTGATCAAAACGGTCAAACCTTGGTGCTTCGACCTGATATGACGGGGCCAATTGCGAGAGTCGCGGCTTCAAAGCTTCACGAGCAGGCGTATCCACTTCGGGTTGGTTATGCAGCCAATGTGTTTCGGGCGCAGGAAAGAGAAGGCGGGAGACCATCAGAATTTGAACAGGTCGGGATTGAATTGATTGGTGATGGTTCGATTAGTGCAGACGCTGAAGTCATCGCGCTTGTCGTGTTTGCGTTAAAAAATGCCGGTCTCCAATTCTTCAAGATAGCGATCGGGCATGTCGCTTTGGCAGAGACGTTGTTTTTAGATGTACTAGGAAATACAGAGCGTGCGAACGTTCTGCGGAGATTTTTATATGAAAAGAATTATGTAGGATACAGACAGCATGTAAAGCAATTACCGCTCTCATCTATCGATAAAATGAGGCTGTTACAGCTTTTGGATTTACGCGGCGGCCAGGAAGTTACACAGCAGGCAGAGGACATTGTGATCTCACAAGAGGGGAAAGAGGTACTCGCTGAGTTAAAGGCACTTTGGGAGACACTTCAAGATTACGGCTGTACAGAATATATCCGTTTAGATTTAAGCATGGTGAGTCATATGAGCTACTACACGGGGATTTTGTTTGAAGTATTTGCAGATCATGTTGGGTCTTTCATCGGGAGGGGAGGAAGATATGATCAATTGCTTTCTCATTTTGATGCACCCGCACCAGCTACAGGGTTCGGTCTTCGATTAGACCGCCTTTTGGAGGCATTAGATGCAAAAGAAATCAATAAGCCGCAGGAGGCAGTGATTTTTAGTAAAGAACAAAGACTAGAAGCATTTGCTTTTGCAAAAAAAGAGCGGTCAAAAGGCAAAAAGATTGTTCTGCAAGACTTAGCGGGAATTGAAAATATTGATGCGATGACCAAAGCGTTTGATCAAGTGACTTATTTTATCGGTGCAAGAAAGGAAGAGCAAGATGGGTAAAGTGTTGACGATGGCAATGCCAAAGGGCCGGATATTTGAGGAAGCAGCAGGGCTGTTAAGACAGGCGGGGTATCATCTGCCGGAGGAATTCGAGGATTCAAGAAAATTAATTATTGATGTACCGGAAGAAAACCTCCGCTTTATTTTAGCTAAGCCAAAGGATGTGACGACCTATGTAGAGTACGGTGTGGCGGATGTGGGCATTGCAGGGAAGGATGTCATGCTCGAAGAAGCACGTGATGTGTACGAAGTACTTGATTTACACATCAGCAAATGTCATTTAGCTGTAGCTGGATTACCAGAAGCCAGTTGGGTGGGTGTCGCGCCGCGTGTGGCAACGAAGTATCCAAATGTAGCCTCGTCCTATTTTAGAGAGCAAGGTGAGCAGGTAGAGATTATCAAGCTGAATGGCTCCATTGAATTGGCACCGCTCATCGGTCTTGCCGATCGTATTGTTGATATTGTCTCCACAGGTCAAACGTTAAAGGAAAATGGACTTGTGGAAACTGAGCATATTTGTGACATTACGTCACGTTTTATTGTCAATCCAGTGAGCTACCGGATGAAGGATACGGTGATCGATGAAATGGCCCAGCGTCTTGCAAGTATCATTGAAGGAGAAAGGGAGGAATCATCATGAACGTCATCTACATACAAGAAGGTGAGACAGATAATCTCTCACTCAAGCGCTCTTTAGATACAGGAACTGAAGAGCAACGTCAGGTTGTTCAGCGCATAATACAAGAGGTGAGAAAAAATGGTGATGAGGCCGTACGGTCTTTTACGAAGCAATTTGATGGTGTGTCCATTGAAGATCCGCTTGTCACAGAAGATGAAATCGCAAAGGCCTACGAACGCTTGGACCCAGCGATGATCCAGGTTATCCAAACAGCTATACGTCATATTCAAACATACCATGAGCGTCAACTGACATCCTCTTGGTTTTATCACCAACCGGACGGATCGATGCTCGGACAAAAAGTGACGCCGCTTGATGCGGTCGGTGTTTATGTCCCAGGCGGAACAGCTGCCTACCCTTCATCTGTTTTAATGAATGTGATTCCGGCACTTGTCGCTGGCGTTGAACGAATTGTCCTTGTGACACCACCTGGGACAGATGGCCGTCTGTCTGACGCTGTACTGGTTGCCTCTAAGGAGCTAGGTATTTCAAAAATGTATAAAATGGGCGGTGCGCAAGCGATTGCGGCACTTACATATGGAACTGACAATATCCAGCCAGTTGATAAAATCACAGGTCCAGGAAACATTTATGTGGCACTTGCAAAGCGGGAAGTATTTGGTCAGGTAGACATTGATATGATTGCTGGCCCAAGTGAAATTGCTGTCCTAGCAGACGAAACGGCACTTGCCCATGAGGTTGCGTCAGATTTACTTTCACAGGCAGAACATGACGCATTAGCCTCGAGTATATTAGTCACTCCGTCCAAGGCGCTTGCTGAGAAAGTCCAGGCCGAGGTGCAAGCGCAGATGGACACTTTGCCAAGAAAATCAATCGCAGCACAATCCATACAAGATCATGGCCGTATTTACGTGACAGAATCAATGGCTCGTGCAATAGATGTCGTGAACCAGTTAGCGCCAGAGCACTTAGAAGTACTGACGGTTTATCCAGAATCACTTCTTGGTCAAATCAAGCATGCCGGGGCGATTTTCTTAGGACGTTATAGTCCAGAGCCGGTGGGAGATTACTTCGCAGGACCGAATCATGTGCTGCCAACAAACGGAACAGCTAGATTTTCTAGTCCGCTGGGCGTCAGTGATTTCCAAAAGAAAACGAGCATCATTTCATATAGCAAAGAAGCTTTTGATACACATAGGGAAAGCATTGCAGCTTTTGCAAGATTAGAAGGGCTTGAAGCGCATGCAAGGTCGATTGAAGCGAGAAAGGGGGAGGAATCAAAATGAGACAGGCGGAAACAGCGAGACAAACAAATGAAACGAATATTTCGATAGCGCTAGAGATTGATGGAGAAGGAAAAGCCAATATTCAAACTGATGTCCCTTTTATGACGCATATGCTTGATTTGTTTACGAAACACGGACACTTTAATTTGACCTTAGATGCGAAAGGAGATACAGATGTCGATGATCACCACACAACAGAAGATATCGGCATCGTACTTGGCCAAATGTTTAAGGAAGCGCTTGGTGATAAAAAAGGAATTAAGCGGTACGGATCTAGCTTTGTTCCAATGGATGAAACGTTGGCCCAGGTGGTGGTCGACTTAAGCAATCGTCCTCATTTGGAAATGAGAGCGGCACTCCCAAGTCAAAAGGTCGGCACCTTTGATACAGAGCTCATTCATGAGTTTCTTTGGAAATTTGCCCTTGAAGCACGTATGAACCTTCATGTGATCGTTCACTACGGAACCAATACTCACCATATAATTGAAGCAATTTTTAAAGCAATGGCACGTGCCCTAGACGAAGCAACAACCATTGATCCACGTGTGAAAGGGATTCCGTCTACAAAGGGGATGCTCTAATGATCGGAGTCATTGATTACGGAATGGGAAATTTGTTTAGTGTATCAAAAGCACTGGAACGTGCAGGCACCCCTTATATCGTGTCCTCTGAAGTGGAGGAGCTCAAAAAGGCAGATGCTTATATTTTACCGGGTGTAGGTTCATTTCGTGATGGGATGCAGCTGTTAAGACAGTCAAGACTTGAGGCGTTTATCCACCAAGTCGTTCAGGATGGAAAGCTGTTATTTGGCATTTGCCTTGGGATGCAGCTTTTATTTGAAGAAAGTGAAGAGGCAGGGATAACAAAAGGATTGGGCCTGTTACAAGGTCGTGTCGTTCTTTTAAAGGATCGTGATCAGGACGGACAAAGGCTGAAAGTGCCTCATATGGGCTGGAACGAGCTTACATTTCACCAGTCGTCCCCATTATTTGACGGTGTGCCGGAAGGGTTTGCTTACTTTGTTCACTCTTATTATGTGAGTGACATGAATCCACAAGAGCAATTAGCAAGTGCTACCTATGGCGTACAAGTACCAGCAGTTGTCGGGAACGGAAATGTGCTTGGGGCACAGTTTCACCCTGAAAAAAGCAGTACAACGGGAATGGCACTGCTCAAACAGTTTATTCAATTATCAAACGAACAGAGGGTGAACAAATGAGTGAATTTATATTATATCCAGCGATTGATATGAGAAATGGCAAATGTGTACGCCTTGTGCAAGGAGATTATGATCAAGAAACTATTTATGGAGATTCGCCGCTAGACATGGCCGTGCGGTTTGCAAAGGAAGGAGCAAAGTGGATTCATCTCGTTGATTTAGATGGCGCAAAAGCTGGAAAACGCGTGAATCACGAGCATGTGCTGGCGATTGCTTCATCCCTAGATGTAAATGTACAAATCGGTGGCGGCATTCGGACAGAGGAAGACGTTGAATTTTATTTAAACAATGGCGTATCTAGAGTCATCCTTGGCAGCTCTGCTGTATCTAACCCAGCCTTTGTGAAAAAAATGCTGGCACAATATCATGAGAAAATAGCGATTGGAATTGATGCACGAAATGGCTTTGTATCGACAGAAGGCTGGCTTGAAACGTCCAAAGTAAAGGCTGAGGAACTCGGCAAGGAATTGGCAAAGGAAGGTGCAGAGGTCTTTATTTTCACTGATATTCAAATGGATGGCATGCTCTCAGGTCCCAATGTGGATAGTACGGTCCGATTAGCAGAAGCGACCGGCAAACAAGTCATCGCTTCAGGGGGTGTCAGCGCCTTAGCTGATATTCAAAAACTGTCAGCGCAAAAACATGTAGGGGTTTCTGGAGCGATCATTGGCAAAGCGCTGTACACAAAGCAATTTACTTTAGCGGAAGCGTTTGAGGGGCGGAACACCATATGATGACAAAACGAATCATCCCGTGTCTCGATGTGAAGGAAGGGCGTGTTGTCAAAGGTGTGAAATTCTTGGGCTTAAAGGATGCTGGTGATCCGGTAGAATTAGCGCATATCTATGATGAAGAAGGTGCGGATGAACTCGTCTTTCTCGACATATCAGCCTCCCATGAAGGACGGAAAACAATGGTGGATGTGGTCAAACAAGTTGCGTCCACTCTTGCCATACCATTTACGGTAGGTGGCGGGATTAACGATCTTGATGACATGAAGCGTATATTAAGAGTGGGTGCAGATAAGGTATCTGTGAACACGGCGGCTGTTTTAAGGCCAGAGCTGATTTCAGAAGGAGCCGATTTTTTTGGTTCTCAATGCATTGTTGTCGCTATAGATGCGAAATACAATGAAGAGAAAAAAGCATACATGGTCTATACACACGGAGGACGCCGTCAAACAGAGATAGAAGTGAGCGACTGGGCGAAAGAAGCGGTGCTGAGAGGAGCAGGGGAGATCCTGCTGACAAGCATGGATGCCGATGGTGAGAAAACAGGCTTTGACCATCGTCTGACGAAGCTTGTGTCAGAAACAGTGACAGTACCAGTCATTGCCTCTGGTGGTGCAGGCAATGCGCAGCACATACTTGAGGCCTTTACCAAGGGAGAAGCTGATGCCGCATTAGCAGCCTCCATTTTCCATTATAAAGAAACTTCCATTCAAGAGGTGAAGACATACTTGAGAGAACACGGGGTGAAGGTAAGATGAAACAGGCAAACGAATTGACCTTTAATGAGGCAGGCCTGATTCCTGCGATTGTACAGGATGCTCAGAGTAAGGAAGTACTAACGCTTGCGTATATGAATCAAGCATCCTATGAAAAAACATTGGAAACAGGAGAGACTTGGTTTTTTAGCCGTTCGAGAAACGAGCTTTGGCACAAGGGGGCAACATCTGGACATACCCAGCAAGTGACATCCATTCGCTACGACTGCGACAAGGACGCTTTGCTTCTACTCGTGACACCTAGTGGTCCAGCATGCCATACTGGAAGCTATAGCTGTTTTTCAGAAGAAGGCGTGAAGGATCAAAGCGAAAACCATCGTTTTGCTATTTTAAATGAACTTGAACAGGTCATTGCAAAGCGTCAGGCAGAAATGGATGAAGGGGCTTATACAACCTATCTTTTTGAAAAAGGGGTTGATAAAATCCTGAAAAAGGTGGGAGAAGAAGCTTCGGAGGTCATTATTGCAGGGAAGAATCGTGATCAGGAAGAATTGAAATGGGAAACAGCCGATCTCCTGTATCACCTTCTTGTGTTATTACGTGAACAGCAATTGCCGCTTGATGAAGTGTTAAAGGTATTGAAAAGGCGTCATCAAGGTGAATGAAAAACAAATCCTTCCTTTTCTTTTGTTCTATGTGAAGACTGGTGAAGTATGTTATACTACACACGGTACACTGTTCGAAATGGAGGGTATCGGTGAGTAAATACACTTCTCAAAATAATCACACACAAGTCGTCCAGCTATTGCAAGATGGGCATTACTTTTTTCATAAAGGTCTAAAAGCATATAGAGAGAGAAATTTCCCAAGGGCGAGTAAGCTGATACAGCGGGCCATTGTACTTGAACCTGAAAATGTAGAAATGCTTTCACAGCTTGCCATTATTTATACTGAAATGGGTCATTATCAACAATCAAATGAACTGCTTGATTTCATCCTTGAACATGTGGATGAGAACATGTCAGAGTGTCACTATTTTAAAGCCAATAATTATGCAAATCTCGGACTGTTCCAAGAGGCATATAAGTCAGCCACTGCCTATGCAGCTTTGGAAGAGGATGGAGAATTTGTGAATGAAAATGATGAGCTGCTCGATTTGCTCGATATGAGTGATGAAGAGGACGAAGATTTTCCTTATGATCAGGATGACCTGATTGTAAAGCAAGATCAAGCCAACCATTTGTTAGAAAGCGGCAGGCTTGATGAAGCCATTGGCACGCTTGAACAGATGATTGTTGAGTATCCAGAATTTTGGTCAGCGTATAATAATCTCGCTTTGGCCTATTTTTATTCTGGTCAAATCCATCAGGCGAAAGAGATGTTGAACCGGGTCCTTCATGAAAATCCCGGTAATCTGCATGCCCTTTGTAACCAGCTTGTCTTCTTTTATTATGAAAAAGAAGAAGAGAAGGTCGAAGTGTTAGCGAAGCAATTAATGCACGTGTATCCAATATTAAGTGAACAGCGTTATAAGCTTGGTGCGACATTTGCCCTAGTTGGAGAGTTTGAATGGGCCTTTAAATGGCTCTATTCTTTGTATAAAACAGGCTTCCAGGGAGATAGTACGTTTTTATACTGGCTTGCAAGTGCAGCCTATCAGACGGGCCACAAAACGTTGGCACAAACCGTTTGGGATAAGATGGTAGAGGAAGATATAGATGCAGATGAGATCAAGCCGTGGCAGGACAAACCAGAGGAATCTGAGCCAATGGTCTCAATTGAGGAACGGCTCACTGCATACTATTTCAGCAAACAAAAGGGTGAACGTGACGTACTACAATCTGTCTTTGATGCACGCGCAGCAAAAACAGCCTTTGAACAGCAATTCATTGAGCTGCTTCTATATGAAGGTCAAATGGAAGAACGGTCATTTTCAGAAGATGCAGTATTCGCAAAACAGGCGGCTTCCGCTTTGGAAGAAGCCGTGCAGCCCGATAGCCACATGCCATATTTTTGGTTATTCCATATCATTCAGCAGGCACGCGCTTCAGGCATAGACAAGAGAAATGCTCCTGCATGGGCAGCAGCTTCTTATTATCTATGGATGAATGAACAAGAAGAATCAAATGTCACAAAAAAAGAAGTGGCAGCCTCTTTTCAGATCAGCGTTCAGACGCTGTCTAAATATGAGAATGTCATTTGTACGTTCATCGATTAAATAGGTAAATAGATTCAGATGTAGCATGGCCGAAAAGGTCATGCTTTTTTCTTGGACAAAAAGATGGGATTTGCAAGGATTTGCCGAAGTATGACAAAGACGACATGTATTTGAAACATAAATGTAATAAAAATATTAGCTCATTTTGTCGATGTGTCATGTATAATGAAACTCGTGGATTAAAACAAAGACATATATTTAGATATTTTACTAAACATAATGAAACACTAGGTGATAGAAACCATCTGATCAACATCTGACTATTAAATCAGGAAGAAAGATCATAGAGATCACAGATAGTAGCAGAGAATTTGCTGCTTTCTAATGTCGCTTGGGAAATTGTCAAAGGAGGAACCATTCGTGAAAAAGTTTATTACTTTCGGTTTAGCTTCGGTGATCGGAGCGAGCGGTTTATTTATTCCACTTACTCATGAAGCAAATGCACAAGACTTTGAACAAAAGAAACAAGAACTAGATAGCAAGCGATTTGAGGTCAACACCAACCTTCAAAAGAAAAAAGAAGAGCTTTCAAAGCTTGAAGCAAAACAAGAGGCGCTTGCACTAAAACTAAAGGAAATTGATGAGAAAGCCTTAAAAACAAGTGATCAAATCGAAGAAAAACAAAAAGAAAATGAAAAAACAAAAAAAGAAATCAAAGCACTAAAAAAGGAAATTGCTGATACAGAAAAACGTATTGAAGAAAGAAACGAATTCTTGAAAAATCGTGTACGTGCGCTTCAGGAAAACGGCGGTTCTACAAAATACATAGATGTATTACTAGGAGCAAAAAGCTTTAGTGATTTCATTAGCCGTGCAGGTGCAGTATCTACACTAATCAATGCAGACAGCGAAATCATTAAAGAGCAAGAAAGAGACAAAGCTGAGCTTCAAAAGTCTGAAAACGAATTAAACACAAAACTTGAAAATGTTCAAAAGACGCTTTCCAAGCTTGAAACACTTCAAACGGACTTGAATAAACAGCTTGATGAAAAAGACAAGCTATTCAAGCAAGTGAAAAAGCAAAAAGGAACTGCTACTTCTGAAATCAGCGAGTTAAACAGTCAGTCTGATAGCATTGCATCTGAAAAGGACGCAACAATTGCTTCACAAAAACAAGCTGAAAAAGAAGCAAAAGAACCGGCTCGAAAAGCAAAAGAACCGGCTTCAAAAGCAAAAGAAGTACAAAAACAGCAGCGTCAAGCAAGTGTTCAAACGGAAGACAACATCTCAAATAACGATAGCGGTTCGTCTTCAAATAACAGTGGATCATCTAATCACAACAACAGCAGTTCACCAAGCCAGAAGCCATCTTCTGGCGGTGGATCACCTGTCAGCAGTAACGTAGGCGGAATCGAAGGTGCGATCAGCACAGGTTCTAGCATTGTTGGAAAATCTCCATATAAATGGGGCGGCGGCAGATCACAAGCCGATATTGACGCACGTCTTTTTGACTGTTCTTCATTCGTTCGCTGGGCATTCGCATCAGCAGGTATCAACCTTGGACCAGTTGGCGGTACATCAACAGATACGCTTGTAGGTAAAGGAAGAGCTGTAAGTGCATCTGACATGAAGCGCGGAGACCTTGTGTTCTTTGATACGTATAAAGTAAATGGACATGTAGGGATTTACTTAGGAAATGGTACATTCTTGAACGATAACAGCTCTCGCGGTGTTTCAGTTGACTCTATGAGTAATGTATACTGGAAAAAAGCATTCAAAGGCGTTGTTAGAAGAGTCGTCGAATAGTCACTACTTTTTATATACGTAAACAGGCTTCCTTAAACAGCAGTTTAAGGGAGCTTTTTCTTTTTTTGAAGATATGAGCAAATGATTCGCTTATTATCCGCAGATTTAATAGGATATGGGTAAGGAATAAAAGCTATGAATGGAATTGATGCTCTCTGTTATGAATGGAAGCATCACCCAAGGGCATTCTAATAAGAAATGCTAGCAGCAATTGAAGAGGGAGTGACAGTTGTGTCAGAAGAAAAAATCTACGATACGATCATCATCGGAGCGGGTCCTGCCGGAATGACAGCCGCTGTTTATACATCACGGGGAAATCTTTCAACACTGATGATTGAAAGAGGAATTCCAGGCGGACAAATGGCGAATACGGAAGATGTCGAGAACTATCCTGGCTTTGAAAGCATCCTAGGGCCGGAACTTTCAAATAAAATGTTTGAGCATGCGAAGAAGTTCGGTGCGGAGTATGCGTATGGTGATATTAAAGAAATTGTTGACGGTGAAGAATACAAAATCGTCAAAGCCGGTGCAAAAGAATACAAAGGCCGCTCTGTCATTATTGCGGCAGGGGCTGAATACAAAAAAATCGGTGCACCAGGTGAAAAAGAACTTGGCGGACGCGGCGTTTCTTACTGTGCAGTGTGTGATGGTGCCTTCTTTAAAAACAAAGAGCTTGTGGTCGTTGGCGGCGGAGACTCTGCGGTAGAAGAAGGTGTCTACCTCACACGCTTTGCTTCAAAGGTAACGATTGTCCATAGACGTGATAAACTCCGTGCCCAGAGCATCTTACAAGCACGTGCCTTTGAAAATGAAAAAATCAACTTCATGTGGAACAAAACCGTTAAACAGATCAATGAAGAAAACGGGAAAGTCGGTAGTGTGACATTAATTGATACTGTGACAGGTGAAGAAGAAGATTTCAAAACAGACGGCGTCTTTATCTACATTGGTATGCTGCCACTGTCTAAACCATTTGAAAATCTAGGGATTACAAATGAAGAAGGCTATATCGAGACAAACGAAAGAATGGAAACAAGAGTTGAAGGCATTTTCGCAGCTGGCGACATTCGGGAAAAAACACTTCGCCAAATTGTCACAGCAACAGGTGACGGAAGCATTGCAGCACAGAGCGCACAACATTATGTAGAAGAGCTTGCTGAAAAGCTAAAAGCAATGAAATAAACAGATGTCTTAAATCCTTAATATAGCGTCACGGGCTTTTAACTGGAATGTAACACGGGTGAAACAATTATCCGTTATGATATAACTAGTAATTGACCCCCTTTTATAAGGAATACATGTGTGGCACGGATGTGAATCCGTGCCTTTTTTTGCTTAAAATCAGAAATTCACGAGATGTTCACAAATGATGCATGGTAAACCGTTAGATGTTGTAAAATTAAAGAATAGAGAAACGGGACGTCACATGATTCAGATGAAACCCTGTCCGTTTTCAGTGAACAACGGGCATGTTCATTGTGGGAGTTAGTATGAACCTGTATAATAAGAAAAAGACATAAAAGAGTAGGTGACAGCTGATGCAACGAGTAACCAATTGTGTGCTGCATCACGAAGATCAAGTTCTCTTGCTACAAAAGCCAAGACGCGGCTGGTGGGTAGCACCTGGTGGAAAAATGGAAAGCGGGGAATCGGTTAAGGATTCAGTCATTCGAGAGTATAGAGAAGAAACAGGCATTTATCTTTTAAATCCGCAGCTAAAAGGTGTTTTTACTTTTATCATAAAAGAAGGGGATCAAATCATCCAAGAGTGGATGATGTTCACCTTTATGGCAGATTCCTTTACGGGGAAAAACGTGTCAGAGTCGGAGGAAGGCATTTTAAAATGGCATGACGTAAAGGATGTGCCTAGTTTGCCAATTGCTCCTGGAGATTCCCATATTCTTGATTTCATGCTAAAAGGGAAAGGACTTCTCCACGGCACTTTTACGTATACACCAGATTTTGAGCTGATTTCTTATCGGTTAGATCCTCAAGGAGACTAATAAATCAACCGTTTTCATAAAGAAGGAGAGGGAGCAGGCATGAATACGTACAAACAAGATGATATTCAGCTTGTGATTATTACAGGGATGTCAGGTGCGGGGAAAACCGTTGCCATTCAAAGCTTTGAAGACTTAGGCTATTTCTGTGTGGATAACTTACCACCATCACTTTTACCGAAGTTTCTGGAGCTCATGAAGGAATCAAATTCAAAGATGAGCAAGGTTGCCCTTGTGATGGATTTGCGCGGACGCGAATTCTTTGATAGCTTAATTGCTGCCTTAGATGAAATGAGTGATATCGGCTGGATCACACCAAGGATTCTATTTTTAGATTCAAACGATAAGGTGCTTGTCTCAAGATACAAAGAAACGAGACGTTCGCATCCCCTTGCGACAACAGGTCTCCCGCTCGAAGGGATTGCAATGGAGCGTGAGCTGTTAGAGGAGTTGAAAGGCCGATCTCAAATGATTTTTGATACATCGGACCTGAAGCCAAAACAGCTTCGAGAAAAGATTGTCACACACTTTGCGACCAATCAAGGGCAAGTGTTTACAGTGAACGTGATGTCATTTGGCTTTAAATACGGTTTGCCAATTGATGCTGATCTTGTTTTTGACGTGAGATTCTTACCGAATCCTTACTATATTGAGAGCATGCGTCCACAGACTGGAAATGATGAAGAAGTGCGCTCCTATGTAATGAAGTGGAGTGAAACGCAAAAATTCACGGAGAAATTAATTGATCTTCTCAGCTTTATGCTTCCATCCTATAAACGAGAAGGAAAAAGTCAGCTTGTCATTGCCATTGGCTGTACGGGCGGCCAGCATCGATCAGTGACGCTAGCCAATTATTTAGCGGAGTATTTTAAAAACGATTACTACACACATGTCACTCACCGGGACATTGAAAAGAGAAGCCGAAAATAGATGACGACACTACCAAAGGTTGTCATTCTTGGTGGAGGCACTGGCTTATCTGTTTTACTGAGAGGGCTAAAAACAAAACCAGTGGACATTACCGCCATTGTGACGGTTGCTGATGATGGAGGCAGCTCAGGCAGACTGCGCCATGATTTGAATATCCCGCCTCCCGGTGATATTCGAAATGTGCTCGCGGCCCTTTCTGATGTTGAGCCGCTTGTGGAAGATTTATTTCAGCACCGTTTTAACAAAGGGAATGACTTAACAGGCCACTCTCTCGGCAATCTCATTCTTGCGGCTATGACAAATGTAACCGGTGATTTTTTTCATGCCGTCACAGAAATGAGCAAGGTCTTAAATGTGAGAGGAAAAGTATTGCCAGCAGCGAATTCAAGTGTTGTACTTCATGCAGAATTAGAAAACGGGCAAGTGGTCACAGGAGAATCGAAAATCCCAACCTATGGTGAAAGGATTAAACGAGTCTTCCTCACACCAAATACCATTAAACCGCTCCCAGAATCCATTCAAGTCATTCGTGAGGCTGATTTGATCGTCATTGGTCCTGGCAGCTTGTACACGAGTATTTTGCCCAATTTGCTTGTACCGCATATTGGAGAAGAAGTCATTTGCTCAAAGGCGAAAAAAGTATATATTTGCAATGTCATGACGCAGCCAGGGGAAACGCTTTTCTATAGCGCAGCTGATCATGTGCAGGCATTAAACCATCATATGAACCAGTCATTTATTGACACCATTTTTGTCAACAATAAAGAAATTCCAGAAGAAATCAAAGCAAGATATGCAGAAGAACAGGCACAGCCTGTACAATTCGACACAGATGTACTCAAAGCAATGGGACTGGAAGTCATTCCTGGAGAAATCATTACATATGACCAGAATGTGATACGTCACGACACACTGAAAGTAGCCTCACTGCTCGTCGATCTGCTGCATCAGAAAAAATAGGAATGGGGGTGGCAAGGATGTCATTTGCATCAGAAACAAAAAAAGAGTTGACTAATCTGGACGTGAAGGACTGCTGCACAAAAGCAGAGCTTTCTGCCCTCATCCGTATGAACGGTTCTTTATCTTTCTCTAATCGGAAATTGATTTTAGATATACAGACAGAGAACGCAGCTATTGCAAGACGTATTTATACCCTTTTGAAAAAGAAGTATGATGTGACAGTCGAGCTGCTCGTCCGTAAAAAAATGAGGTTAAAAAAGAATAATGTGTATATTGTCAGACTGGTAGAACGAGCGAAAACCATTTTAGAGGATTTGAAAATATTAGGCGGACAATTTGTATTTGAGCGTAATATTTCAGAAGAGCTTGTGAAGAAAAGATGCTGCAAGCGCTCCTATATGAGAGGGGCCTTTTTAGCAGGAGGTTCTGTCAATAATCCAGAAACATCCTCCTATCACCTTGAGATTTTTTCACTATATAAAGAACATAATGATGCCCTTTGTGAGCTAATGAATCAATTCCATCTTAACAGTAAAACACTTGAGCGCAAAAAAGGGTATATTACGTACATGAAAGAAGCTGAAAAAATTACGGAATTTCTCAGTGTCGTGGGTGCTCATAACTCATTGCTTCGCTTTGAAGACGTGAGAATCGTCCGTGATATGAGGAATTCGGTTAACCGTCTTGTCAATTGTGAAACAGCAAACTTGAATAAAACAATCGGTGCCTCACTGCGTCAGGTCGAGAACATTCAATTCATTGATGAAAAAATTGGACTGGATGCCCTGCCGGATAAGCTGCGTGAAATTGCTAAACTGCGAATTGACTATCAAGAAGTCACGCTAAAGGAACTTGGCGAAATGGTGGAAAGCGGGAAGATCAGCAAATCAGGCATTAACCACCGCTTAAGAAAACTAGACCAAATTGCAGAACAATTACGAAATGGACAAGCTGTTACACTCAAATAGGGAAATCAAAAAAGGAGGCAGATGATATGGTGGAAAAAACGGTCACAATTCAGTTGAAAACAGGTTTGCAGGCACGACCGGCTGCTTTGTTCGTTCAAGAAGCCAATCGCTTTGGTGCGGATATTTTTTTAGAGAAAGATGGGAAAAAGGTCAATGCGAAGAGTATTATGGGGCTTATGAGTCTTGCGATCAGCTCTGGGGTCACCGTCACACTGCTAGCAGATGGCGCGGATGAACAGGAAGCCATGGATGCGTTAACAGATTTTATCAATCAAGAAAACTGAGTCTCTTCAAGGGCTCAGTTTTTTAGGAGAGAATGTTGATTCTTCAATCAGCCTTTTTACAGAAGATCGGCTTTGATCAATTGCCCGCTTTATTAAGAAAAATGGCGCAGGGGGAATATTAGCTCTTATTGTTCCTAATAGCTATTTGAATGATGACTTTTTCACTGCAATGATAAAAGAAGCGAATGAGTCATTTAATTTTCTTTGTCAGTTTACGCTCCAGATGGGTATTCATTTAGAATTACCGATAAAGAGACTGGTAGTAACTTTTTATCTCCAATCGTTTAAAGCATCATAATGGAAAACTCATGATTGTTGGGCTTCAATCACATCGAAAGCTTTTGCATCGTACGGGTCTTTTTCATCACATCGGAAAGCAGCATTTCTTTGAACGAACCGATGATATTTCGCCACAGCACCTATAAGCTTTTTGCCTGCTCTTTCTCACCAGAAAAACGCTGTGTAAGTTTCTGTTGATGAGAGGAAAAGACCTCTTCTAATGACACATCATAGAGATCAGCTAAAACGAGTAAATTCCCTAACACATCTCCCATCTCTTCAATGAGTTCCTTTTTTCACTGAGATGCCTCTTGTATTTGCTCATCAGGCCGATCGCGCCCAATTTCTACTGCTCTGACGGCACGAGCGAGTTCTCCCGTTTCTTCCATGAGGAAGCCTAATCGGATAAACGGCCCGTATTCTGTCCATTTTCTCATTTCGTAAAAATCCTTGATCCACTTTTCCATCTCAGTTATTTGCATATTTCGTACAGCTCCTTATATGGTGTTCATCTATTAATTCTACACTATATATAGACAAAGTGGCTGTTTTTTTACAATCATCTATAGTAGAATGAGTGGGTGAAAAAATCATAGAGAGAGATGGAGCTGTTTTGATGAAAACGATTTGTGTGTTTGCTGGTTCAAATCCAGGTGTGAATGACATATACAAACAAAAGGCTGTCGAGCTGGGCGCTTATATGGCAGAGCAGGGAATCCGTCTTGTATACGGCGGCTCACGAATTGGATTAATGGGAGTCATTGCGGATGAGGTATTGAAAAATGGCGGGCATGTGATCGGCGTCATGCCAAAAGGGCTTTTTAGAGGAGAGGTTGTTCATCAAGAGCTATCAGAATTAATAGAAGTAAAAGGGATGCATGAACGAAAAGCGAAAATGAGCAAGCTGGCCGATGGATTTATTGCCATGCCAGGTGGTTTTGGTACATATGAAGAATTATTTGAGGTGCTTTGCTGGTCACAAATCGGAATTCACCAAAAGCCAATCGGATTGTATCAAGTGAATGACTATTTCAAGCCGCTCCTTGATATGGTGACATTCAGTGTACAGGAAGGCTTTTCAAATGAATCACACCTTCAATTATTGAATGCTTCCGGAGAGCCGGAAGCATTAATTTCACAGATGGCTTCTTATCAAACACCTTCTCTTCAGAAGAAATGGACGGAGCTGTCTTAAAGCATTTGAACAACAAAAAACCGTCTGTTCAAAGAAACAGACGGTTGGTTCTGTGACTATTTTTGGTCTTCTGTATTACGGGTCAAGACTTTGTCAATGAGTCCATATTCAAGTGCTTCTTCCGCTGTTTTGAAGTTGTCACGATCTGTATCGCGCTCAATGACTTCAATTGGTTGACCAGTACGTTCAGCAAGTACTTGGTTCAGTTTATCGCGTAAAGAAAGGATTCGTTTTGCCGCAATTTCAATTTCTGTTGCTTGACCTTGGGCACCGCCTAGTGGTTGGTGAATCATGACTTCACTGTTTGGAAGGGCATAACGCTTACCTTTTTCACCAGCAGCAAGCAGGAACGCACCCATTGATGCAGCCATACCAATACAAATAGTTGATACCTTTGGTTTAATAAATTGCATCGTATCGTAAATGGCCATACCAGCTGTGATAGAACCGCCAGGGCTGTTAATGTAGATAGAAATATCTTTTTCTGGATCTTCGGCTTCTAAGAAAAGAAGCTGTGACACGATGGAGTTGGCAACATTGTCATCAATCGCAGAACCAAGCATGATGATACGGTCTTTTAAAAGACGAGAATAAATGTCGTAAGCTCTTTCCCCACGATTTGTTTGTTCAATGACTGTAGGTATTAAATTCATAATGTTCCTCCTTCACCTTTTAGGTAGTATGTAATTCAATGATACATTTTTGGTCAATAAAGGTCAAACAAAATGCTGACCTAAAATCAAATACCCTTATCCATTTTTCCCAAAATCATTCCACTTAAAACCATCATATGAGTATATGTATCTGAAAGAAGAAAATACATCATCACGACTGATGATTAATCATTGCTTTTTTGCAACATTTCCCTTATAATTTGTTATGCTGACGTTCAAAAAACATATCGTGCGCTCGTAGCTCAGTTGGATAGAGCGGTGGTTTCCGGTACCACGTCTGCCGGGGGTTCGAATCCCTCCGAGCGCGTCCTAACGTTTAACGCCCGTTATATCAACGTTTTCCAACGGTCCGTTAATGCCACGATCAGGGAAGAAAAGGACATTCGTTTTTATCCGATTTCGTGTCTTTGCGGACAACCTAGACCGATTCTCTACGAAGCTTTGCGGAATAATTTCCGGGAGGCTTTTTATTATGGCGATCACAAGAAGACGGAAAGGGAATAGGCGCAACGGAAGTAGCGATCGGATTCGTTCATCATTCACGACAATACAAGACGCATTAGATGCGGTTATAACCGTAATGACTGCGCAGAACTTTAGAGAAAGAACCATCAGAGACTACACTTGAACTACGATGCCAATTACGTTGGTACCGAAGATCTTTTTTATACCTATATTACAATAATGATTAAACTCATGTCTTTTCAGGCTTGACAAAAAATAACCAATCTTTTATCGTATACGTAACAAACGATGGAAGGGTGACCCAATGCAATGAAGTACTAATCCTATGACCTGTAAGCAAAATGAAAGAACGAAGGCAGTAAGAAACGACATGTGTTGCCATGTTTGCTGCGTTTTCATTTTTTAGCTTCGGAATAGGATGGTACAGCTTGGGAATCAAGGAATGAGGTGATTGATACGGGGAATTTGTGTTCATTTGATGAAAGGCATGTCATTCTGTATCAATACGCTTATTTTTGTACACCAATTTGCCTCCTATTCTGAGAATGGGAGGCTTTTTCATGTCTCCTGATATGAAAGGGGAGGATGGGATGTTAATGAAAGCCAATCAGTTAAAGGTGTTTCGAAAGGATCGGG
Organism: Bacillus sp. FJAT-53060; assembly: GCF_037104745.1. NCBI lineage: Bacteria > Bacillati > Bacillota > Bacilli > Caryophanales > Bacillaceae > Bacillus > Bacillus sp. FJAT-53060. The sequence goes on along the minus strand of NZ_JBAWSW010000004.1, from coordinate 47,069 downwards.
TGTTATTTGATATAGAGGAGATTGCCATCCATCAAGGCGATCGCATTGGACTTGTGGGGACAAATGGCAGTGGAAAAACCACTTTATTGCATGTGCTGGCTCGTCAAGAAAAACCTGACAGTGGAACTTTTGCTGCCACAACGACCTGTACGCTGCTTCCTCAGCTGAAAAAAGCAGATGGCAGAAAGAGTGGTGGAGAGATAACCCAGACATATATTGAAAGAGCTCTAAGTCGTCCGTCTGCCCTTTTATTAGCAGATGAACCGACGACACATTTAGATACAGAGCACATTGAATGGCTAGAACGAAAGTTACGCGATTACCAAGGTGCCCTCATTGTCGTTTCACATGATCGCACTTTTTTAGATGCGGTATGTACAGACATTTGGGAGCTAGATGATGGGATGCTCAAACAATACAAAGGCAACTACACGCATTTTGCACAGCAAAAAGAACTGGCGCATCGTCAGCAAGTGGAAGCGTACGAGGCTTATACACAAAAGAAAAAACAGTTAGAGAATGCGCTGAAAAAGAAAATGAAAAAAGCCGACAAAGCCACAAAGCCATCCCAAAAACTGAAATCCTCAGGACCTAGAATTGCGAAACCTTACTACGCAAACAAGCAAAAAAAGCTTCAAAAAACAGCCAAATCCATTGAAACAAGAATGGAGAAATTAGAAAAGGTCGAGAAAGTAAAGGACATACAGCCCATTCAAATGACTCAGAATACGATGAAGGAAGTGGCAAGCCGGACCATCTTACGGGTCCATAATGTAGATGGAATAGTTGGTGATCAAATTCTTTGGAAGCAGGCGAATGTTGAAGTGAGTGGCGGAGACAAAGTTGCCATCATCGGGAAGAATGGGAGCGGCAAAACGACATTTCTCCAAATGCTTGTGAACGGACATCCCGATATCTCTCGTTCAGAAGCTGTCAAGATAGGCTATTTCAGTCAGGATCTTTTAGGACTGAAGCTAGATGAATCGATCTTACACAATGCGCTTGAACAGGCTATTCAAGATGAGACGGTGATTCGAACGGTTTTAGCGAGACTTGGATTTAGAGGAGATGATGTGTATAAACCAGTTGGTGTGTTAAGCGGGGGAGAACGGGTAAAGACTTTGCTTGCGAAACTACTCGTCAGTGATGCTAATGTCCTGATGCTTGATGAACCGACGAACTTTTTAGATCTTGCGGCAGTAGAAGCGCTTGAAGGACTTTTAAAAGATTACCCAGGTACCGTTGTGTTTGTCTCCCATGATCGGAGGCTCATTAAGCAAGTCGCCACTCGTATTCTGCATGTTCACGAAGGAACCATTGAACGGTTTGATGGCACATATGAAGAGTATAACCAAAAGGAAAAAAAGCAAGCTGTGACAAAGAGGGAAGAGGAGATTTTGTTAATTGATATGCAGTTGTCTGAAGTGATCAGCCGCTTAAGTATAGAGCCATCTCAGGAGCTGGAAGAGACATTTCAAGCATTATTGAAAAAAAAGAAGTCGTTAGAGGCATAAAAGAAGCCCCTGTGTTTAATGCACAGGGGTTGGTTCGTTTCGTTCTTTTTTCAATTGTTCAAGTTCACTGACTGTGACAAGCTGGTAGCCTTGTTTGGTGAGCTCATGTATGATCTTCACTGCTGCTCGAGCTGAGCTGTCATAGATATCGTGCATTAATACCGTTCTGCCATCTGCTGCATGTGAGAGAACAAGGCTTGTGATCTGCTCGCTGTTACGAATTTTCCAATCCTCAGGATCAATATCCCATAAAGAAACGTTCATCCCAACCGCTTGATTGATTTCTTGATTTGTTCCTCCATATGGCGGTCTAAATTGCGAAGGTGTATAACCGCTGGCTTTCTCAATCAGCTGCTGCGTATCCTTTACCTGTTTCACCGCTTGCTTAAGAGGAAGTCTTGTTAATAAAGGATGGTTGTATGTATGATTTCCGATCTCATTCCCGCCTTTTAAAATATCGGCAAGCATCCAGGGATAATATTGCACCCTGCTGCCTAATACGAAAAAGGTGGCATGGCCTTTATTTTGCTTAAGCGCATCTAAAATTTTTGAGGTTGTCTCTGGATTCGGGCCGTCATCAAATGTGAGTGCAATGGATTTTTTGTTCGGATCTAGCTCTGATTTTTGCGGCAGATCGACGGCTTTTCTTTTTGGTTTTGGTTCTTTGATTTCATTCTGATTTTTTGTCTTATTCATATATTCTGGCTTCAGTATGTCTTTCAGCAACGTCTTTTTGATCGCCAGCGTTTGCGGGCCAAGATCCTCTGCGGCCACCTGAGATGCTGGGAAATAAAACTCTACATAATTCTCTTTCAAGGCAAATTGACTGAAGTTTTGAGTAGTAGGGGCTGTTCCTTTCTGAAGGAGAGATTGATCCTTAGATAAGGTTTTATCCTTTTGAAGCTCTGTGTATGTAATATAGGATAATTGCTTTAAATAATTCGTTTTTGGCTGAAATAAATCTTCTGTGTCCAGAAAGGCTTTTTTCTGAAAATCATAATTGATCGTTACACTATGGGTGGTCCCTTTTTGCTGACCTGTATAGGTATAGGTCGTAAAGTGAATGGCAGCGGATTGTTTAGCATAATGCACCATGTCATAATCAATATTCAGTTCAAAGCGCTTGTTTTGATCAATATCCTTTGCTTCACTGAATGTCTTTTTGAAATGCTCTAATGCTGAATTTACATAGCTTTGGATCTTGTCATCTAGCTTTTTTTGATGAAAAAGAGGATAGTTGACTGCATATCTCATAAATTTCCCGTCATTTACGAGGGTGACAATTTCGACGTTTTTATAATTTGTATCCTGCTTCACATTTTTCTTCTTTGTACCGCTTGCTTGCTGATTTTGAAAGAAAGCAACTGCTCCAATGACGATAGCAAGCGCAAATAGCATCATACTCCATTTTCCCTTTACTGACACAACTTTCATTTCTCCTCTCATATGACGGGTCATTATTTATCCGTTTGACATCTCTTTGTAATATCTTTATAACATTTGACTTGCTTTTGTAATTTTAGGTGATTTTCATAGGGGATGTCAACTATTTTCCAAACTATCATCAATAATGATAGGTCGTTTTTTCCAAAAAAGCAGGAGAAAAGAAACATCGCCTCTAGTATCCTCAGCCTTACATTATTTTTCAGGGGCTGACAGCTATCATTTTGATATTATATTCTCATTTTCAAATTGACTTTTAATGAAGTAAAGAATGAAACCAATTTTGCAGGATAAGCGAACACCTCAACCAAAACGTGTAATTTGTATGAAGCGCCCGATGAGTCCTATTTTATACGAGGATATAGGACTGACACCTGCAGATGGTGTAAAAAAGCTGGATAGCAAAAGGCCTTTTGAAGTAATTTCTCAGAGGTGCTTCCTGAATTTGATGCAGATGCTATTTTTGTCGTCGTCAACCTGATGATAAAGCGCAGCGGTATTCAAACAGTTAGAACAGACACCAATCTGGAAAGGACTAAAGCCGTGAAGAAAAACCAAGTAATCCGATTGTAGATCAGCCATAGCTCGATTACTCACAGCACTAGGCAATAAAATGGCAATGGATGTAGCAAAAAAATGTTTTCAAAAATAAAAACACACGATCAAGGCATCATTTCTGACATAGGAATGATGTCTCTTTTTTTAATTCTTTCTTCTATTCATTCGCTTATTGCATACATATGAGAGGGAACGAGCAGTACAGTTCTGCGTGAAGGGAAAGGGAGGGTCTACAGTTGAAAGTTCAAAAAATTAGTGCAGGTACGATCACAAGGCTTGTGTTGCTTTTATTGGCGCTTGTTAACAGTGCTCTAACCGCTGCCGGGAAAAGCCCAATTCCCATTGATAAAGAAGGCGTTCAGCAATTCATTACATTAGCCTTTCTTGGGATTACATCGCTATGGGCCTATTGGAAAAACAATGATATTACGAAAAAAGCACGAACAAAAAAAGAAGAATAAGAGAAAACAGAGCCTTTTGATGATAAAAGGCTCTATTTCATCGAGGCGTCATCTGACGCCTCTCCCCGCAAATTGGTCCTTCCTGAAAGGCTTACGCCCGCTGTTCTCCCATATTGGTAAGAAACGCTTTTACTTCCTCAATGGTTAAGCCAATAGCCTTCGCTTCACTCATGAGATGCTTCCACTCTGACAGATTTGAATCAGTCAGCTTTCTATGGGTGACATGTAGTGTCTTTTCTTCCTGCTCCTTTTTAAAGGTTTGAAGTAGCTGATACAGCTCTTCTTTTGGCATGCCACATTGGACGGCATTAACTACATGTTCCCGCCATTCCTGTTCACCCTCAGAGTAATGAAATATCATCGTCTCTGCATCAAACAGCTCTTGTAAATCAATTTCTAGTGAAGAGGTTACCTTTTTTAAAAACTGGACAGATGGATTTCGGTGGACACCACGCTCAATTTTACTCAAATAGGACTTAGAGACATGGGCCTCTTCAGCCAGTTGATGAATCGAGTATCCTTTCCTCTTTCGGTAAATACGTATCACCTTTCCTATCATTCGATATATGATCTCCCTTCTCCCTGAAGAATAGTTCTGCGACCTTTTCGTTCATTATAAAAAATAAATTGTTCTTTATAAAATTCAAAAACATAAGAAACAGGAAGTAAACAAAAGAAAACGAACGATTTCGTTCTTTAAAAAGAACTACAAGACCTATTATGACATTTTTCTTTGCGGGTATTATCTTTTATAATCCAATCATTAACAAAAAGAAACCATATATAACCTTTTAATGATGAAATGGGGAGGATCTATGAATGAGAATATAGGTTTTAAGCAGCTGTTTTCTGTCGTTAAAGAGAAAATGGCCCTTCTGATCCTGATTGTCCTGATCGTAACGGGCATTTCAGCCTACTATCAGTTCTATGTCTCAACTCCTGTATATCAGGCAACCACTCAAATTCTTGTTCATAAACGAAGCAATGACGCACAAGCGAATTTAAACGATATTCAGATGAACCTTCAATATACACGTACCTTTCAAGTCCTGTTGAAAAGTCCCATTGTCATTGAAAAAGTAAAGGAAAAGCTACATCTCACAGAATCGGCTGAAGGATTAAAACACAAAATTGCCACTAGTACAGAAAATGAGTCTGAGGTCATAAATATTACTGTACAAGATGAAGACCGTGCGAAAGCAGTCGCGATCGCTAATACGGCAACAGAGGTGCTGCAAGAAGAAATCAAAAAAACCATGAATATGGATCGTATTAACGTTTTGTCTGAAGCCAAGCTGTCAAACACGATTCTCATGAATTCAAGGAAATTCGTTCACATCGTTATGGCACTAGGCGCCTCTTTATTAGGAAGCCTTACACTCATTTTCTTAATGAATCTACTCGATGATACTGTAAAACGAACACATCAAATAAGAGAAGAGATCGGGCTGCCGTCGCTCGGCAGTGTCTATCAGATGCAAGCAGACAGGAGGGCAAAAAAAGACAAGCATTCCGTCATAACGGGAGGACAGAACATTGATCTTTAAGAGGAATAAACGAGAAAAGAGAGACTTATCCTGTATTTCTGTATTAAATCCTCACTCTGTCATTGCGGAACAATTCCGTACGATCCGAACCAACATCGAATTCACATCCATCCAAACAAGATTGAAGTCGATTTTGGTCACATCCTCCTTACCGAAGGAAGGGAAATCATTTACGGCTGCAAATCTAGCAGCTGTTTTTGCACAGCAAAAAAAGCGGGTGCTGCTCATGGGTGCTGATTTACGAAAACCGGCGGTTCATGAATACTTTGACCTGAGTCATCACACTGGTTTAACCAATGTGCTATTAAATAATTGCAGCTTGGAGGAAGCCATTTTACCTACACCGATTGAGCATTTAGAACTGCTTCCGAGCGGGACCATTCCGCCGAATCCAGCTGAGCTGCTCTCTTCTTCTGTTATGAAGCAGCTTTTTTATGATATTGAACAGCAATATGACATGGTGATTGTTGATTCCACACCGCTACTGCCTGTTGCAGATGCAAAAATACTAGCGAACCGAACAGATGGTAGCATTCTCGTTGTTTTAAGTGGCAAAACAAAAATTGCCGCCGTGAAGAAGTCAAAAGAAGTATTAGAAGGAACAACAGGCAAACTGCTTGGAGCTATGCTAAATGGAAAGAAAGAAAAAAAGGGCAGGTTGTATATGTATTAAATAGACTGATAGGTGATGTCTCCTAATCTTTAACAACGGAGGTACTCGATTCTGCTGTGGGCATATGATATGCCTTAGATGCTCGTCATCAAAGGTGGGGTGTGAGGACGGGTTTGATGCCCATTTTACGTAAGAATAGTGATGTTGAAAAAGGGGGAGGAGCGTTGACATACGCCCAAAGATTATCAATCATCGTGGCACTAGATTCATATCTCATTTTAATTGCCGTCTTTTTTGGCTTTCAATTTGTCCAAGAGGCGGCGTTAACCGTATATACATTTGAAATGCTCGTCATTTCTTCACTCAGTCTGCTCATTGGGCACCATTTATTTGCTCACATCTTTCATGTGTACAAGCAAATATGGGCATATACAGGGGTTAGAGAGTTATTTTCTTTAATGAAGACCTTTGTGTGTTCTTTTTTATTTTCGATGACGATGTTGTACCTCTTCGTACAAACATGGCCATTCCGGTTCTTGTTCATCGTTTGGCTTTTCCATGTTTTGTTCATCGGTGCATCTCGGATGGCATCTAGATTATTTCATGATGGCGCAAAGCGGTTGCAGGAAGAAAAGGAGCGGGCGTTAATCATTGGCGCTGGATCAGCAGGGACGATTATCGTTCGTCAGCTTCAGCAGTCGAGTGATGTACATATTGAGCCAGTAGCCTTCATTGATGATGACAAAACGAAGCATAAACTTGAAATCATGGGCCTGCCCGTCCTTGGGGGAAAAGAAAACATTCAAACAGCTGTCTTGATGATGGATATTCAAAAGATCATCATTGCCATTCCGTCCAAAAGCAGCCAAACATTAAAAGGGCTGTATAAGGAGTGTGTAGCGACTGGGGTCAAAACACAGATCATGCCGGAAATGGAACAGATTTTAAAAGGCACCTATGCGCTGAATCAATTACGGGATGTGCAGCCAGAGGATTTATTAGGAAGAGAGCCGATTCAATTAGATACAAGTCGTCTATCTGCTCACTTAAAGGGAAAAACGATCCTGGTGACAGGGGCAGGTGGGTCGATTGGATCAGAAATCTGTCGTCAAATTTGTGTGTTTGCCCCTCAAGCGATTGTGCTTGTGGGACATGGAGAATTTAGCATTCATTCTATTTTACTAGAGCTGAAAGAATTATATGGAGACAGCATCAGCCTCTATCCACAAATTGCGGATATTCAAGATAAACAGAAAATGAGTGAAATTGTTGGTCAATTTCAGCCAGATATCATGTATCATGCAGCGGCACATAAGCATGTCCCGTTCATGGAGATCAGTCCGAAAGAAGCGGTGAAAAACAATATCATTGGGACAAAAAATGTCGCAGAAGCCGCACATGAGCACGGAGTCGAAACATTCGTCCTCATTTCATCTGACAAAGCGGTCAACCCTGCCAATGTGATGGGAGCCACAAAGCGGTTTGCTGAAATGCTGATCATGCAAATGGGGGCAAGCAGCGAGACGAAATTTGTGGCCGTTCGATTTGGGAATGTACTCGGAAGCAGGGGAAGCGTTATTCCAATCTTTAAAAAACAAATCGAAAAAGGTGGCCCGGTGACGGTCACGCATCCAGCCATGACAAGATATTTTATGACCATCCCAGAAGCATCAAGGCTTGTTATTCAAGCAGGTGCACTGGCAGAAGGAAGACAGATTTTTGTTTTAGACATGGGGGAGCCAGTGAAAATTGTCGACCTCGCAGAAAACCTCATTCACCTCTCAGGCTACACCACAGACCAGATTCCGATTACGTTTACCGGCATTCGTCCAGGAGAGAAAATGTATGAGGAATTACTCAACCAGCATGAAAAAGCAAAGGAGCAAATTTTTCCGAAAATTCATATCGGCCATGCACTGGATGGTGATCCATATGTGCTGAACCGCTTTATCCAAGAATTTGACATGATGAGTGACGATCAATTGAGACAATCGTTATTTGCTGCGATTGAGTCTCATGATCTATTGTCTGAACAGATGAAAAGAGAGGAGGGGACGCTTGCCAATGAAGAAAAAAGTCTTGTTTTGCGCAACGGTTGATTATCATTTTAAGGCATTCCACCTTCCGTATTTTCGGTGGTTTCAGGAACAAGGGTGGGAAGTGCATACGGCCGCAAATGGTCAGCTGGAGCTGCCGCATGTAGATCAATCTCACTCTATTCCAATTCAGCGTTCCCCTTTTCATTTACAAAACCGGCTTGCTTATATGGATTTGAAAAAGCTACTGGACAAAGAGTATTACCATTTGATTCATTGTCACACACCGATGGGAAGTGTTCTTGGCAGGCTTGCAGCCAAAAGCACGCGTAAAAAAGGGACGAAGGTTCTTTACACCGCACACGGGTTTCACTTTTGGAAGGGGGCGCCGTTTCAAAACTGGTTGCTTTACTACCCGATTGAGAGATGGTTCATTCGATATACAGATGTCCTCATCACCATTAATGGAGAAGATTATAAAAGAGCGAATCGTTTGTCAAAAGAGCGGGCATCTGTCCATTATATTCCCGGCATGGGTGTAGATATGAAGCGTTTTTCACCAGTTGATGACAAAGAAAAGCAGCGCCTTCGCACAAAATATGGATTGACCTCACAAGATTTTATTGTGCTATGTGCGGGCGAATTGAACGTCAATAAAAATCAAAAGATGCTTATCAAAGCATGTGCACAGCTTTATAGGAAAATACCGAATGTGAAGATCGTGTTTGCTGGGGAAGGGATAAGCCGGCCATTCTATGAAAAACTGGTACGTCAGTTGAATCTTGAGCAGCATGTTCAATTTGCTGGTTTCTGTAAACAAATTGAGGAATGGATACATCTAAGTGATGTCTGTGTGTCAACCAGCAGGAGAGAAGGGCTCGGCATGAATCTTCTTGAAGCAATGTCTGCTGAGAAACCGGTCATTGCAACTGAAAATCGAGGACACTGTGAGCTTGTCAAGCATGGGGTGAATGGCTTTTTAGTAAAACCGCAAGATATAAATGGTTTAGCTGATTATTTAAAGCAGCTCTATCATAAAAAAGACCAGAAGCATCTCATGGGAAAAGCGGGGCGTTCCATAGCTCACATATTTGCACAGGAACAAACGGTTAATGCCATGGAAAAGATTTATACAACCTATATAGATCAAGCAGAGAAGGTGATACAGCATGCGTAAGCCAAAAGTATCAATTATCATGGGCGTATACAATTGCCAAGATACAGTAGAAGAAAGCATTGAATCAATCATTCATCAAACCTATCAAAACTGGGAGCTCATCATATGTGACGATGCATCAACAGATGGCACATATGAAAAAGTGTTGCCTTATTTAAAGCATGATCCTGAAAGAATCCGCCTCCTCCGAAACGAACACAACCAAAGACTGGCTGCTAGTCTGAATCGCTGTCTAGCTGAAGCAAAGGGTGAATGGATCGCTAGACAGGATGGTGACGATCTATCGGTGTCTACACGTTTAGAAAAACAGGTTCATTTCCTCGAAACACACCCTGAATATGATGTGGTCGGTACGGCGATGACAGTTTTTGATGAGTCGGGAACGAAAGGTGTGCGGTCACTTACATCAGAACCTGATCGAAAGGTGCTGGCAAGAGGAACTCCTTTTTGTCACGGGACCATTATGATGAGGGCATCTGCTTACAAATCATTAAATGGATATCGATCTGTGAAAACAACAAGACGTATGGAAGACATTGATCTTTGGATTCGCTTTTTTAAAGCTGGGAGGAAAGGCTTTAATTTACAAGAACCCTTATACCTTGTGAGAGAGGATGAAGCGGCCTTTCAGCGCCGTAAGTTCCGATATTCCATTGATAATGCCTGGCTCGTTTTAAAAGCATGCTGGCTATTCAAATTGTCGCCGTTAGATTATCTATATGCCCTCAAGCCGGTGATTCGCGCCTGTTTGTCACCTAATTTGATGAGGCTTTATCATCACCGAAAGCTTGAAGCGTCTATGTTGAAAAGGAGGACGATTCGGGGTGAGTGAGCCAAAGCGCATGCTGCATATTGTGGGTGGGATGAACCGCGGCGGAGCAGAAACCATGATCATGAATCTCTATCGTGCACTCGACAGGAATGCCCTTCAATTTGATTTCATTACCCACCGAGAGGATACCTGCGATTACGATGAGGAAATTCGTCAGCTCGGGGGACGTATCTTTTATGTCCCGAGTATTGGGGCGTCCTCTCCTTTTGCTTTTGTGATCACATTGGCGAAGACGATAAAGCGAACGGGACCTTATCAGGCAGTGCATGCGCATACTGACTTTCAAACAGGCTTTTCCGCACTTGCTGCTAAATTGGCCGGTGTCAAGGGGCGCATTTGCCATTCACATAATACCGCTTGGAAACAGTCGCCAAGCTGGTTTGACAACTTGATACTCAAGGGGTTTCGTCAGCTGATCTTTGCCTTTTCCACACAGCTCGTTGCATGCGGTGAAGATGCCGGTGTCTTTTTATTTGGGCAGAAAAAAATGAAAAATAAACAAGTTGAGATGTTACCGAATGGGATCGATTTGGACCTTTTTTTTCAGCCGGGGCAAGACGAAAAGGTTCAGATGAAAAAACAGCTCCAACTTCATGAAAAGAAGCTGGTGATTGGTCATATCGGTCGATTTCATAAGCAAAAAAATCATGTTTTTTTCATTGAGCTTGCACAGGCTTTAAAAAAACAGGGAGTCTCATTTCAGCTTGTCCTCGTAGGAGACGGACCGCTGAGACAAGAGATTGAAACGTATGCAAAAAAAGCAGGATTGATGGAGGACATTGTCTTTACGGGCGTTGTATCGGAGGTTCCGCAATATATGAAAGCATTTGATGTTTTTGTGATGCCCTCCTTGTTTGAAGGCCTTCCGCTTGTATTAGTGGAAGCACAGGCATCTGGTTTGCCTTGTGTGATTTCAGATCATATTACAGAAGAAGTTGATCTAGGTTGCGGACTTGTGAAACGGAAGTCATTTCAGGACTCAGCACATGAATGGATGAAGACGGTACTTGAAGCCTATCATGCAGAATCCCCTCTTCAAGAGACCATTATCTCTCAGCTTGCACAAAGAGGATTTGATGTGAAACAGAACATCACACGTGTAATGGATTTATATGGGTTATAAGGAAGGGTTTAGATAATGGCGGTTTATTTGGTGAACATGATCATGGTCTATTTATGGTCGAGCTTTGCCTCATTTTATGGCAGGCGTGATGATACCATTCAAAGCGGCTGGCGGCCTAACAAGCTTCTGGTGGTTTTTCCGTTTGTTTTTCTTTGTATCGTAGCTGGTATTCGGTACAAAGTAGGAACCGATTTTGTGACCTATGGACAGATGTATGAGTTCTCCGTCCACTATGAAAAGCCTTGGCATATTTTTGGATTCGGTGTGGACAAGGCCGCAACCGATCCAGGGTTTACGTTCATCTTATGGATGCTCAATCAAATAACACATGAGCCGCAAATCATGTATATCACAGTCGGAGTCATCACCTATTTTTTTATTATCAAGACGCTAGTTCGATATGGACGGCCGTTTGAGCTCAGTATGCTTCTTTTTCTGGGTACCTTTCATTACTACGCCTCGTTTAATGGGATGCGTCAGTATATGGTCGCTGCGGTTCTATTTTATGCCATCAAGTTTGTCATCAAAGGCGAGTGGAAATTGTATTTTCCGCTTGTCCTTGTGTGTTCATTGTTTCATTCGTCTGCACTCATCATGATCCCTGTCTATTTTATCGTGAGAACAAAAGCATGGTCATGGATGATGCTTGTTTTATGCATGGCTTTCTTAGGATTAACCGCTCTTTATGATCGCTTTGTCTCAGTGTTTGTGGTGATGCTGCAAGGGAGCTCTTATGATCATTACGAGGAATGGCTCACAACGAATACGAATGGAATGAATGTAACAAAAATTGGCGTATTGATCCTGCCGCTCCTGCTTGCTTTTTTTTACCGAAAACGGCTTCGTGAGCTGACGCCGGAGAGTGATTATATTGTGAATTTTTGCTTGCTTGGATTCTTGTTTGGCATCCTTGCAACAAAGGATGTCATTTACGCTAGATTTCATATTTACTTTGGCCTGTATCAGCTCATTTTACTGCCATATTTCACACGCATTTTTGATCGGCGGTCCAATTTCTTTATGTATGTTGGAATTGCCGTTTGCTATATTTTGTACAGCATTATGCTGATGCCGTTTGATTCTTCTGTTTTACCGTATAGAACGATTTTTACAAAGTAGATTTGAAGAAAGGTGGGCATGAAGTAATGCCAGCTATCAGTCTATTGGTCGCAGTCTACAATACGAGTCAATATGTGGAGCAATGCCTTCAATCGATTGCAGACCAAAGCTTTTCAGATATAGAGGTCATTCTCATCAATGATGGATCTACAGATCACTGCGGAGAATTGCTTGAAGCGTTTGCTGCACGTGATCAGCGATTTCGGGTGATTCATCAAGCTAACCAAGGGTTAGGAGCAGTGAGAAACCGAGGAATAGAAGAAGCACAAGGCACGTATCTTGCCTTTGTTGATTCAGATGATATTCTCGCTCCTCATTACTGTGAAGCCTTGTATGAAAAAGCAAAAATGACCGGGGCAGATCTTGTTGTGAGTGAGTATTGGATTCAATTTGAACAGTCAAGACGAACCATACCGACGAATCTTTTATCCCATCGATCAGCCCATAAACCGAGTTTAATAGAAGCACTATTATATGGAGAAATCACGGGATTCTCATGGAATAAGCTGTATCGGCGTGCTTTTATTGAAGAACACCACATCCGTTTTCCGCTGCGATGTGAGCTTGAGAATATTGAAGATCAGTATGTTACGTTGCGCTGCTTTTATTTATCAAAAAACATTGCTTTTGTACATGAGCCTCTTTACTATTACCGGGTTCATATGTCGTCCATTGTACAGCGATATCAGAAGCAATTTTTTCATCATGGACTGATGTTTTATCATGCACAGCGCTTGTTCTTTAAGGAGCATGAAGTGATGGCGACATATGAGAAGGCCTTAGATTTGTTTATCGTCAATCATACGCTTCATTGTATGCTCAATGAATGGAAGAGCCAGAATTCCCTCTCTTTTCAGGAAAAACTTGATCACATGCGGGAAATGGTGACACACGAGGCCTTTCAGCATGCAGTCAAACAAGTGGAACCGTCGAAGTTCACCGTGCGAAAGCGAATGATTTTATTCCTTGCAAGAAGTCAGTGGGTTTATCCGCTTTCTGCCGCAGCTTCAAGCTATCAAAAATGGATCGAATATCAAACAAGGAAATAGGGGTGATGAGGTTGACATTGCAGCAATTGAAAGCACACGCCGCAGAGTGGCTGCTCTTAAAGGTCAAATATCCGCTTGAGTATAGGATGAGCCGCCGCAGGCTGCCAGAGATGAGTCATCAGAAGAAAATCATTCTCACGCTGCTGCCGGCACATGATAATTTAGGTGATCATGCCATTGCCTATGCCAGTTACTGTTTTTTTCAAAAGCACTTTCAAGCCTATCAAATCGTTGAAGTGGATATGAGAGAGATGTATCGTCTAGCACGCCCGCTGAAGGACGTGCGGCATCCGGAAGACATCGTCTGTATCATCGGTGGGGGCAATATGGGGGATTTATACCGGTATGAAGAATGGACAAGACAGTTTATCATGAACACCTTCCAGTCATATCCCATGATTCAGCTACCCGCTACAGTTCATTTTACAGAAACAAAGAGAGGGAAGAGGGAAGAACGCCGTGCGATTCAAACATATGCAAACCACCCGAGGCTTCTTCTCATGGCAAGAGATCAAACAACATATGATTGGATGAAGAGGCATTTTCCTAATAAGGATGTATGGAAACAGCCTGATATGGTGCTGACGTTAGACGAATCATCAAAAAAACAAAAACGTGAAGGGGTTCTGCTTTGCCTGCGTGAGGATAAGGAAGCTTATCTTACTCATGAGGAGCGGCAGCAATTACAGCAACATATAAAAGAGATATATGATCAAGTCGGTTTCATCACAACGACAATTGGAAAACGGGTGGATCGAACCACTCGCTTCGAGGAATTATCATCCTTATGGACGCATTTAAGACAGGCGCAAGTCGTCGTGACAGATCGGTTACATGGTATGATCTTTTGTGCGATTACACATACACCATGTGTTGTCATCAGGTCGTTTGATCATAAAGTAATGGAAGGGTATGAATGGATAGCGCATCTTCCGTTTGTGACCCTTTTGAAAGAACCAAATGAGGAAGCGGTGAAAAAGGCAATTCATCAGCATATGAAAACAAGCGGTAAAAAGGGAGAGGAAGCTGGATGACGATCCTTACATACTGCGTGAAAACACAATGAATCGTGCGTTTCTTTATAATGTCAGTGCGAACCTAATGACCTTTGTCTTGATGATGCTCATGTCGGTTTGTTTAACGCCTTACATTGTCCATACGCTTGGAGTGGAAGCATTCGGCTTGATTCATCTTACGCAAAATATGATCAATTATTTATCGGTCATTACGGCTTCATTAAGTGCTGTTGTTGTGCGTTTTTTTTCCGTGGCGGCTCATAAAGGGGAGATGGAAAAGGCGCAAAGCTATCTCGCTTCCTATTTCGTCAGTTCCATTTTTTTATCAATTGGAATCTTTTTAACTTGCATTTTATTGTCTCAGCAGCTAATCAATTGGCTCCATGTGCCTGTACATCTTGCAAAAGACACACAGATCGCCTTTATTTTAGGGGGTCTTTTATTTATGCTCAATTTCGTCATGTCAGGCATTGGCGCTGCACCATTTTATGCGAATCAGTTATATGTATCAAGTGCTGGGCAAACTGTTCAGATATTTTGCAGGGCGATCGTGATTGTGATTTTGTTTACGTTTACGACACCCACCATTTGGCATATTCCGCTCGCAGCCGTCATTGGGAGTTTAACGGCTATGGGTGTTGGCATTTATTATTTTAAGAAACTTATCCCTTGGTTTTCGTTTAAGTGGCGTCATGTCTCGTTATCTTCTAGTCTCACTCTTGTTCGGTCAGGGGTATGGCATTCATTTGAGCAAATGGGGATCTTGTTATTTTTACAAATTGATTTATTGATGACCAACTTACTGATTGGTGCAGAGGCGACTGGACAGTATGCCGCCATTTTACAATTCCCATTATTATTACGAACACTTGCAGGGACACTCGCGGTTGTGTTTGCGCCAACAATCACAAAATTTTATTCGAATCAGGACGAACAGGGACTCATTCAATATGCCGCCAAAGCCATAAAGTGGAGTGGTTTATTTGTTGCGTTTCCAGCCGCTCTTCTAGGAGGTCTTGCCGGCCCGCTTATGCTTCTATGGCTTGGACCAGCCTTTGAGGAGCTAAAATGGCTTCTGATGCTTCATGCTGCATACTTGTGTTTGACATTGATGTTTTTACCACTGACATATGTACCGACCGCCTATAATCGATTTAAAATTCCAGCGGTTGTCACGCTCATTTTAGGCGCTTGCAATGTGCTTTTTGCTTATGGATTGACTCATATGCTTCAGCTTGGTTTATATGGCATTGCATCAGCGGGGGCAGTTGTTTTATTGATCAAAAATATTGTGTTTCTCCCATTGTATACGTCCAAAATCACGAAACAGAAAAGCGCAATCTTTTACAAACAAACGGTGGTACCGCTATTGGGGGCTTTGTTCATATGGGGTGTCTGTGTGGCAATAGAGTTTGTAAATGACGTGACCACATGGTGGGAACTGTTTTGTATTGGAGGTATTTGTTTCATTCTCTACATGGGCTACTTGTACCATTTTGTAGGAACAAAACAAGAGCGGATGCAGCTGATGCGTAAGGTCAAACAAGCCGCCGCTGAACGAGCTGTATCCCGCTAGTGTGAAAAGGAGATTCAATCATGAAAAGAATGATAGATGTGATCGTGGCACTGAATCTGCTCATAGCAGGCAGCTTTCTTTTTCTTCTCATCTATGGACTAATTAGGTGGAAAATTGGTGCTCCTGTGGTGTTTCGACAGGTACGGCCCGGTCTGCATGGTCGGCCGTTTATGCTATATAAATTTCGGACGATGACCGACGAATGCGATGAACTTGGCGTGCTGCTACCAGATCATCTTCGATTAACAAAAACCGGTGCCATGATCCGCAAGCTCAGTCTTGATGAACTGCCGCAGCTATTTAATGTGCTCAAAGGAGAGATCAGTCTCGTAGGACCAAGACCTCTTTTGATGGAGTATTTACCAATGTATACAGAGGAGCAAGCAAGGCGGCACCTTGTGAAGCCTGGCATCACAGGATGGGCGCAGGTAAACGGAAGGAACACCCTCTCATGGGAGGAGAAATTTGCCTATGACCTGTGGTATGTAGAGCATCAATCGTTTTGGCTGGATATGAAAATTTTATGGATGACCTTGCTGAAAGTGATGAAAACAGAGGGGGTGCAGCAGCCGCATCATGCAACAGCTGAAAAATTCAAAGGAACCGATACTTAATCAACAAACCATTGGTTTAATTGGAGCTGGTGGCCATAGCAAAGTCATTCAGGATTTGATTTTTGCTCACCCGGATTACTCATTGTGTGTCGTATTAGACGATCAATTTGAAGAGGCTGTCACTCAGAACGGCATTCTCTATGGACCGATCTCCATGAGTGAGCAGCTGAGTGAGGACATGCCTCACACCAAATGGCTAATTGCTATTGGACAAAACGAGATAAGACAGAAGGTAAAGAAACGTCTCTCGTTTGAACAAATGGCGTTTGCCACACTGATTCATCCAGCGGCGGTCATTAGTCCATCAGCCGTTATCGGAAATGGATGTGTGGTGATGGCAAGGGCTGTTGTCCAACCAGATGTAGTCATCGGTGAACATGCGATTATCAACACAGGGTCAGTCGTGGAGCATGACTGCTTACTTGCATCCTTTGTTCACCTATCACCAGGAGCAGTCCTTACCGGCTGTGTTTCCATATGCGAGGGTGCCCATATTGGTGCAGGTGCTGTCGTGACACCTGGAATATCAATCGGAAGTTGGGCTGTCATTGGCGCAGGAGCGGCAGTGACCAGAGATATACGGGAGCAGAAGGTCGCAGTAGGGGTTCCTGCAATTGAGATCAAAGATCGGAGAGAGGGTGGGAAATCATGAAGGAAAGAAAGCGAATCTACTTATCTCCTCCTGATATGAGTGGAAAGGAATATATGAAAATAGAGGAAGCCTTTCAGAGTAATTGGATTGCGCCGTTAGGGCCTCTTGTGAATGAATTTGAAAAAGTGGTCGCGGGCTATTCGGGGGTGAAGGCAGGAGCGGCTTTATCTTCAGGAACAGCAGCGATTCATCTTGCCTTAAAGCTAATAGGCGTTCAAAAAGATGACGTTGTCTTTTGTTCCACACTAACATTTGTTGCAAGTGCAAATCCTATTTTATATGAACAGGCAATGCCCATTTTTATTGACTCTGAAAGGGATACATGGAATATGTGTCCGCTTGCTTTAGAAAAAGCCTTTGTTGAAGCAAAACGTCTTGGAAAAAGACCCCGCGCAGTCATTGTCGTTCATTTATATGGACAAAGTGCAAAAATGGATGACATCATGGAGTTGTGTGAAGCGTATGATGTGCCGATCATTGAAGATGCTGCTGAATCGTTAGGTGCTATGTATAAAGGAAGAAAAAGTGGCTCGATGGGAAAATTCGGAGTCTATTCTTTTAATGGAAATAAAATTATTACAACGTCAGGGGGCGGAATGCTTGTGAGTGATGATGAAGCTGCCATCGAACGATGCCGTTTTCTTGCTTCACAGGCAAGAGAACCTGCCATGCACTATGAGCATCAAGAGGCTGGGTACAACTATCGCATGAGCAACATACTAGCAGGTGTGGGGATCGCCCAAATGGATGTATTAAACGAGCGTGTAGAGCAAAAGCGTCGTATTTTTCAGAGATACAAGGACGCTTTGTCTGAGATAGAAGGCATTCATTTTATGCCCGAATATCAAGAAACCAAGTCTAACCGCTGGCTGACCACATTGACCATTGAACGTGATGCACAGATTCATCCAGTGGACATCATTGATACGTTAGAAAAAGAACAGATCGAAGCAAGGCGAGTATGGAAGCCGTTGCACCAGCAGCCGCTGTTTCGTGATTGCCCATTTTATACAGCAGTCAAAGGAACCCCTGAATCCGAATTATTATTTCAAACTGGCCTTTGTCTGCCATCTGGAACAAGCATGACAGAAGTAGAACAGGAGCGTATCATCGACACACTGCGTGACGTCCTGCGAGAAAAAACATTCACCTCTTCACAGGCTGCTCGTTCATAAGCAGCCTGCCTCTCTTTTTATTAAATTCATCAATTTATGAAATATATTGAAAGAAGGATCATCCTGACATGATCACAATGGCATGGCCAAGAGATATTGGTGAAATGAATCCGCATGTTTAGAATCCATCACAATTGTTTCCGTAATCGATGTTATACGAGTCATTGTCTTGGCATTCCCGAACTTGTGCTGATCCTTGGGCTAGTGGGTTCAGCATCATTGCGGTGAGTTATTTTCTGTTAAAAGAGCCGATTTTTAGTTTTTACGAATTTGCTTCTTGACGTCACATAGGACTATGCAGACTGGCTTGTTCTGTATCCGTTCGCCGCTTGTTTATTTATAGGTGCGACAGAAATTCCTTTCAGAAATTCGATGCTGTTTGCGATGATGTTTTTTTGTCGGTGGCGGTCACCCCGATTTGGCACAATACGTGCCTTTATCATTTATACTGTGGGATGTATTTGATGATGTACAAATCAAAGCTGGATTAGAAGCTTTTTCTACATGACAAACACCCTTTGCAATCGTGACAAAGGGTGTTGTTTTTCGTCCATTTATTCGCTTTCTTTTTTCACCTTTTGATAGGCTTCTTCAAGATGTTGAATTCGTTTCAATACAACAGCATTTTTGGTCAATTGGTCCTGAACCAGTGTAGAAACCAACGAGCGGTAGTAAGCATTCATGGCATGAACCTTGTCCTCATGTTGATTCATGGCGATATGCTGTTTCAAGTTGTCGACAAAGTATGGAACGGAAAAAAGTTCAGACATGGAAATCACTCCTATTTCGTATATACGGTCCGTCAATCTTCATGTAAAATGATGAGAGGGAGGGGAGACAATGAGCCTTAAACTGCAACAAGAACAAGTATTAAAGCAGGTGCTCACACAAGAACTCAGGCAGGCCATTACGCTGCTGCAATTGAATTGTGCAGAGCTGGGTGAGTATCTTGACCAATTAGCGCTTGAGAACCCTCTGATTGAGCGGAAAGACACGGACAGCTTTCAACCAGTTTATCATAAAAGATCACAAGATCGAATGTCAGAGCCGTATCGTACGCATCAAAAAGAAAGCCTGCAAATGTATTTGAAAAGGCAGGCAATTGATTTGACCTTAAGTGAAAAGAATCAAAGGATCTTTCACTTTATGATTGAGTCCATTGATTCAAATGGCTATTTAAATGAACCGGTTGACGCAATGGCCGCTGTTTTAGAGGTTTCGTCGGAAGAAGTAGAGGCCGTTCTTCATCAGCTTCAAGCATTAGAGCCTGCCGGTATTGGCGCAAGATCATTGCAAGAGTGCATCTTGTTGCAATTAAGAAGAAAACAGGAGCGCTGGTATGAAGCCGAGCTGATCATTGAAAAGCATTTCTTTCTTTTTGCAAGGAAGGCTTGGAAGGAAATCGCGGCGAAAACAGGCGTTTCAATGAAAACACTTCAAGCAATACAAGATGAGGTGTCGCTCCTTGAACCAAGGCCAGGCCTTCATTTCTCTTTTGAAGAACAGCATGTGTATATAGAGCCAGATGTATTGATTACTGTGATGCAGGATCACATCACATTTGAGCTGAATCAGCGCGCCTTTCCTGACATTGAAATGAATGAAAGTTATTTTGCGATGATTCAAGACCAAAAACGGCATGAAGCATATGCGTATTTAAAAGAGAAAGAGCAGCAGTACAATTGGCTTGTCCAAGCACTCAAGCAGAGAAAGCAAACGATGACACATGTCGTTCGTGAGATTATCTTACATCAGACAGATTTTTTCCTCACAGGCAAGCACAAAATGAAACCGCTTACGATGAAGCTGATAGCAGATATATTGCAAGTGCATGAGTCGACAGTCAGCCGAACCGTAAAAGGGAAAATGGTGCAAACCCCTTATGGTTTAATGGAAATGAAACAATTTTTCCAATCAAAACTAGAGGGGCATTCGCTAGAAGAGGCATCAAGCTACACAGTCAAGACCCACATCGCGGAGCTGATTCAAACGGAAAATAAGAAAAAACCGTATTCAGATCAGCAAATGATGACGCAGCTTCAGCAAACCTTCGGAATCCGAGTCTCACGTAGAACAATTGCAAAATATCGTGAACAAATGAATCTTCCATCATCAACGCTGCGGAAGCGTTATGATTAAAAGAAGAACCTTCCAGAAAAATGGCAGGTGCTTCTTTTTTTGATAAGAGGAGACCCCGAAGAATTCTTGAAAAATTGAGAAATGGATCGGAAATGTTGGGGTGAAGTATAATATAGGGCATGGGCCGTTAGACAACAGTGATGAGGTGAGACCAATTGAAATATAAACAAATCAAAACAAAAAAAATATATGAAGAAATTGCGGATGCATTAGTCGAATCCATTCGTACGGGTGAGCTTCTTCCGGGGGAAAAATTAGATTCCGTTCAAGCGCTCTCTGAAAGTTTTCAAGTCAGTCGTTCCGCTGTGAGGGAGGCGCTATCCGCTCTGAAAGCAATTGGATTAATAGAGATGAAGCAAGGGGAAGGCACGTATGTGAAGCAGTTCGATCCTAATCAGTTCACATTTTGCCTATCCCCTGTGTTTTTAATGAAGCAAAATAATGTAGCGCAGCTCCTTGAAGTGAGATCAATCATTGAAACAGGAGCTGTCAAAAAGGCGGCGCTGCTAAGAACGGACGATGACCTCCATCAACTGCGTGATGCACTCGAACAAATGAAACTGGCTGAAGTGCATAAAGAAATTGGTGAAGAGGCAGACCTCATGTTTCATCTAGCCTTAGCGAAAGCCTCAAAGAATGATTTATTAAAGGCATTAATGAATCAGGTCTCAACCTTGTTAGCAGAAACGATGCGTGAAACGAGAAAAGTCGTGTTGTTTTCACAAAAAGCTTCCATTCTGCAGCTTTACAAAGAACATGAACAAATTTATCAAGCTGTCATTGCCAAGCAGCCAGAGGAAGCGGAGAGAGCGATGATCACACATCTGGAACATGTAGAAAGACTGCTAAGTGATGTGCTGCAAAAACCGGTAGGGCAGTCAGATACACAATAAGCTGTGCCGAATGATGGCACAGCTCTATGATTGTCGAGAAATATGTAGCTTTTTCATTCGATATTGCAGACTTTGCCTACTCATGCCCAGTATCTTTGCAGTCTGTGAAATATTGTCGTCCATTTTTTCTAAGTAGTGGACGATGTATTGTTTTTCAAATCGTTCCATCTGGGTTTGAAAATCAGTCGTATGCTCTGGGCTTGTGTAGATAAAGGTGTCAGCCGCTGCTGTTTGCTGCAAAGAATTCGCCTGAATTTGTGCAGCAGGACGACCTTCGCCGTACTTGAACCTGAAATGATAGGGGAGGTGATGCAAGCTTAAGTATGCTTCATCCATCATCATATTCATCCCAGCCTCAATCACATGCTCCAGCTCTCTTACATTGCCTGGCCAATGATAAGCTTGAAAGAGGGCAAGTACCTCTTCATCAGCCGCCTTCACATTCATCTGAAACAGCTCGTTATATTTTTGAATAAAATGTTCCACAAACATAGGAATGTCTTCTTTTCGTTCAGAAAGGGGGGGGATAAATAAGGTGACAATTCCTAATCGATAAAATAAATCCTTTCTCATGCGTCCACTTGCGATCGCATCAACAGGGTCCTCATTTATATTGGCAATTACTCTGACATCCACGGCGATTTCTTTTGTGCTGCCTAACCGTCTCACACGTTTTTCCTGCAATACGCGCAATAGTTTTGCTTGAAGAGCGGGGTTTAATGAGTTGATCTCATCTAAAAGCAGTGTGCCTCCTTGTGCCTGTTCGAATAGACCGGGCTGATCCGTTGCACCCGTAAAAGCACCTCTTTGCGTACCAAAAAGCATACTTTCAATGAGATGATCAGGCAGCGCCGCACAATTCTGGGTAATAAATGGTCCAGATGAACGGCTGCTGCCATTATGAACGCTTTGTGCAAATAGTTCTTTTCCCGTCCCTGTTTCACCAACAATCAGTACATAAGAAGAGGTGCGTGTCGCTCGTTTCGCATGTTCAATCACTTCTAAAAATGCAGGACTTTTCCCGATAATCGAATCAAATGTAAAGCGTGTGTTTCCTTTTTTCTTCATGTTGTGATGAATAAGCCGTTCTAGCTTGGTCACATCATTTGAGATTTCAACCGCTCCTTGAATGAGGCCACCTCCAACGAGCGGATATGTATGGTTAATGGTTGTGATTTCTTTCCCGTTGTAATTATGATATGTCTGTTTTGCGTGAACGGTTTGTTTCCCAGTTCGTAGTGCTTGGACAAGCGTGCTGTGCATCTCGTCTTGAAATACGAAGAAGTCTAATACATTTTTATGGAGAACATCAGAGCGTTTTAAAGATTCAATCTCCATCATTTTTTGATTATAAACAACGGTATTGCCATTTTCGTCAATGGCATGAACACCGACGTCAATTAAATCAAGCATTTGTTTATACAAATCAATCTCATTTTCTAGCTTCAAGACATGTGGATCTTTTTTCATTTACGCCACCTCCAGACCTTACCACCATTTTACATGAAAAATTTTGCGGTTTCCTCTAAAAATTTGGCATATGCAAATTTTTTTTGCTTTCAAGAAAAAGAAAACCCTTGAGAAAAAGCGATCAGCAAGTTGGCACAATCCTTGCATAACATATGAGTGAAGATGAGCCCAATTGAAAGAATGTTAATCGAAGGAGGATAACAAGATGACACAGACAAATGAATTGATTCAACAAACAGAGCAATATGGTGCTACGAACTATCATCCGCTGCCAATTGTGATTTCAGAGGCTGAGGGGGTTTGGGTGACTGATCCTGAAGGTAATCGATACATGGATATGCTCAGTGCGTATTCCGCAGTGAACCAAGGGCATCGCCATCCCCGTATTATTGATGCGCTCAAAAAGCAGGCTGACCGCGTGACGCTCACATCGAGAGCCTTCCACAATGATCAGCTTGGTCCTTGGTATGAGAAAATTTGTAAACTGACGAATAAAGATATGGCATTGCCGATGAATACAGGAGCCGAGGCTGTGGAAACGGCTGTAAAGGCAGCGAGACGCTGGGGCTATGACGTCAAGGGAATTGAAGAGAATCGCGCTGAAATCATCGCGTGTGTCGGAAATTTTCATGGGCGTACGATGACGGCTGTTTCACTTTCTTCTGAAGCAGAATATCAAAGAGGCTTCGGGCCCATGCTTCCGGGAATCAAGCTCATTTCTTATGGAGATATTGATGCATTACGTGAAGCCATCACTCCGCAGACAGCGGCTTTTCTTATTGAGCCGATTCAAGGAGAAGCGGGCATTGTCATGCCGCCACAGGAGTTTTTGAAAGAAGCAAAGGTGCTATGTGAGCAGGAAAATGTTTTATTCATTGCAGATGAAATTCAAGTGGGATTAGCGCGAACAGGCAAGATGTTTGCATGCGACTGGGAAGAAATTGAGCCAGATATGATGATCCTCGGTAAGGCATTAGGCGGTGGTGTTTTCCCAATCTCATGTGTCGTGGCGAACCGCGATATTTTAGGCGTGTTTAACCCTGGGTCTCATGGTTCTACTTTTGGTGGAAACCCTCTTGCCTGTGCGGTGTCGCTTGCTGCATTGGAAGTCTTAATCGATGAGAAGCTTGCAGAGCGTTCTATGGAGCTTGGACACTATTTCAAAGACAAACTGTCACGTATCCAAAGCCCTGTCATTAAGGAAGTACGTGGGCGCGGACTATTTATTGGTATGGAGCTGACCCAGGCAGCTAGACCATATTGTGAGAAGCTCAAGCAAGCTGGGCTGTTATGTAAGGAAACGCATGAAACAGTGATCCGCTTTGCACCGCCGCTCACTATTTCGAAGGAAGATTTAGACTGGGCGATCGGTCATATTGAAGCCTTGTTTCAAGCATAAATATAAAAGGGAGAAGCCTTAGAATTCTCCCTTTCTCTTTCAACAAACGGCGAATTTTGTCAAAGAATGATGAATAGAAGAGTGAAAGTGGGGAAGCGGATTTGAAGCTAGAACAGCATAATGAACTAGAGCGTTCCATGAAAAGCAGACATCTCTTTATGATTGCCTTAGGAGGCGTCATCGGCACAGGCCTTTTCCTTGGATCAGGACTTATTATTCACCAGGCAGGACCTGGGGGAGCCATTCTTTCGTTTATTATTGGCGGACTATTGATGTACTTGGTGATGCTGTGTCTTGGTGAATTAGCAGTGGCGATGCCGACAGCAGGTTCCTTCCAAGAGTATGCAACCAAGTATATTGGACCCTCCACAGGCTTTATGATCGGCTGGCTCTATTGGTTTAGTTGGGCATGTACGATCGGACTGGAGTTTACGTCGGCAGGTATTTTACTCCAAAGGTGGTTCCCTGATATCCCAGTTTGGCTTTGGTGTCTTGTATTTAGTGTGATTTTATTTGTGATCAACGCCATATCAGCGCGTAGTTTTGCTGAAACAGAGTTTTGGTTTTCAGCGATCAAGGTAGCCGCCATCTTATTGTTTATTATTATTGGAATTGGCGCAATTTTCGGAATGATTCATCTGAAAGACGGAGAGCCGGCTCCTCTATTCCGTCACTTGACGGACCATGGTGGACTTTTTCCAAATGGGATTTTTGCTATTTTATTAACCATGGTCACAGTCAATTTCTCCTTTCAGGGAACAGAGCTTGTAGGGATCGCAGCTGGTGAGAGTGAAAATCCAGAAAAGACATTGCCTCGATCAATTCGGAATATTATATGGAGAACGATGGTTTTTTTTGTCTTATCTATTGCGGTTCTTGCTGCACTTCTCCCATGGCAGACAGCAGATGCCGTTGATAGTCCGTTTGTTGTGGTACTGGACAAAGTCGGTATACCATACGCCGCAGATATTATGAATTTTATTATCATCACAGCCGTCTTATCTGTGGCGAACTCTGGTTTATATGCATCATCACGTATGCTCTGGGCACTTTCAAAAGACGGGAAAGGCCCTGATTTTACGAAAAAATTGTCCCAGCGTAAAATTCCCATCAATGCATTATTGGTGACAATGGGCGTGTCCGCTCTATCACTGCTTACGAGTGTTGTCGCACCAAAAACGGTCTATGTCTGGCTTATTTCAATTTCAGGTATGGTGCTTGTGGTCGTGTGGATGTCCATTTGTCTATCTCAGTATTTCTTTAGAAGACAATTCGTGAAAGAGGGCGGCGATGTAAAGGATCTCGTCTTCCGTACACCCCTATATCCATTTGTGCCATTGGCAGGCTTTATCGCATTTGGCATTGTCCTCATCAGTTTATTCTTTATTGAGGATCAGCGGATTGGCCTTTATTGCGGTGTTCCGTTCATGGCCGCTTGCTACATCATTTATTACCTCAAAATCAAACCGAAGGAGGATGCAAAACGGTTTGCCGAAGAGGAAGGGGCCATACCAAAAACATAAGCAGGCTGAGGACATCAGCCTGCACCTTTTCAATGACAAAATCATTAAATATAGAAAAAAATAAATATTTACGAAAAGCTTGATGACAAGAAGGATAACGGTGAAAATGTGTCTATTTTTTGTCTAAATGTGCTTGTAAGAGTTGAAAATGAAAGATGGTCCTGTTAAAATAATTAAAGAAAGCAGGGATTGATTTTTTTTGGCTGTGGTGGGACGTTTTTTGTCACAGTGGGACGTTTTAAGTCCAAGAAAGGGTCGTTTGCCATGAATCGTTTATTGGAAGCTCAAAAAAAATTATTGCCAGATCTTCTCACAGTTATGCAAAAACGCTACGACATTTTGCAGTACATTAGATTAGCTGAACCAATTGGCCGCAGAAGCCTTGCGAATAGTCTTGGTCTCAGTGAGCGTATATTAAGAGCTGAAGTTCTATTCTTAAAAGAACAAAACCTGCTGGATGTCAAAGCAAGCGGTATGATGCTGACAAGTGAAGGTCATGCTTTGCTGGAATTACTAGAAGGAATGATGAAGGACGTTTTAGGTTTAACCTTTTTGGAAAATACATTAAAGAAAAAGTTAGGCCTGGAAGAAGTCATGATCGTTTCTGGTGACAGTGATGAATCCCTGTGGGTGAAGCAAGAAATGGGAAGAGCTGCTGTCCAATGTATGAAAAAAAGGTTTACAGGAAATAATATCGTCGCCGTCACTGGCGGAACGACGATGGAAGCCGTTGCCGACATGATGACCCCTGATGCCAAAAATCGAGACATGATGTTTGTCCCTGCAAGAGGCGGTCTTGGGGAGAATGTAAAAAATCAGGCAAACACCATTTGTGCCCACATGGCTGAAAAAGCTTCCGGTACTTACAAGCTGCTGTTTGTTCCAGGGCAGCTGTCAGAAGGTGCGTACTCTTCGATTATTGAAGAGCCGTCCGTCAAAGAAGTGCTTCAAACGATTAAATCATCCACGATGCTCATACATGGGATCGGTGAAGCAAAAACAATGGCGATGAGACGAAACACACCAGATGAAGATTTAAAAAAGATTGATGAGCTTGACGCAGTGACAGAGGCCTTTGGCTATTACTTTAATCGTGATGGTGAGGTCGTCCACAAAGTTCACTCCGTCGGCATGCAGCTAGATGATTTAGAAAGCATTCCACACATCATTGCTGTTGCAGGTGGATCTTCAAAGGCAGGGGCCATTGAAGCTTATTTCAAAAAACCCCGCCGAACCGTTCTTGTCACAGACGAAGGAGCCGCAAAAGAGTTATTAAGGGAGTCAATTGATCCCTCAATATAAAACATTCTGTTACCTAAAAGGAGGAAACATCATGGCAGTAAAAGTCGGTATTAACGGATTTGGACGTATTGGACGTAACGTATTTCGTGCAGCATTAATTAATCCTGAGGTTGAGGTAGTAGCGGTTAACGATCTAACAGACGCTAACATGCTTGCACACCTTTTACAATATGACTCTGTTCACGGAAAACTAGACGCAGAGGTTTCTGTAGACGGTACAAACTTAGTAGTGAACGGTAAAACAATCGAAGTATCAGCTGAGCGTGACCCTGCAAAATTAAGCTGGGGTAAACAAGGCGTAGAAATCGTTGTTGAATCTACTGGTTTCTTCACTAAACGTGCAGACGCTGCAAAACACTTAGAAGCTGGCGCTAAAAAAGTGATCATTTCTGCTCCTGCTAACGAAGAAGATATCACAATCGTTATGGGTGTAAACGAAGACAAATACGATGCAGCTAGCCACGATGTCATTTCTAATGCATCTTGTACAACAAACTGCTTAGCTCCATTTGCAAAAGTACTTAACGATAATTTTGGCATTAAACGCGGTATGATGACAACAGTTCACTCATACACAAATGACCAGCAAATTCTTGATCTTCCGCACAAAGACTACCGTCGTGCTCGTGCAGCTGCGGAAAACATCATCCCAACTTCTACAGGTGCTGCAAAAGCAGTTTCTCTTGTATTGCCTGAACTAAAAGGCAAATTAAACGGTGGCGCAATGCGTGTTCCAACACCTAACGTTTCTTTAGTTGACCTTGTTGCTGAATTAAACCAAGATGTGACAGCTGAAGACGTAAATGCAGCATTAAAAGAAGCAGCTGAAGGAGAACTTAAAGGAATCCTTGGCTACAGCGAAGAGCCATTAGTGTCTGGTGACTACAATGGTAATGCAAACTCTTCTACAATTGATGCTCTTTCTACAATGGTCATGGAAGGCAGCATGGTAAAAGTCATCTCTTGGTACGATAACGAGAGTGGGTATTCTCATCGCGTAGTTGACCTTGCAGCTTATATTGCAAAACAAGGTCTTTAATTTCTCACACTGAAGGAACTCACTTGGTTCTTTCCTAGAGACACGATATAATGAAGACGGACAAGGGAAGGGGAAGCATCCCTTTCCCTTTTCTCTGTTTTTATCCGTTCTGCACGATTTCTCGTTTTGATGAGGGCAAAATGGGAAAAGGATAAAGAGAGACTTGTCCAATGCGTAAGGAAACAAGAATAAAGGAGGATCTCCTGACGAGCATGAATAAGAAATCAGTAAAAGACATTGACGTAAAAGGTAAGGTTGTGTTCTGCCGCGTAGATTTTAACGTTCCAATGAAGGACGGAGAAGTGACGGATGATACTCGTATACGCGCAGCATTACCAACGATTGAGTATTTAACAGGAGAAGGCGCAAAGGTACTACTAGCTAGTCATTTGGGTCGTCCGAAGGGTCAAGTTACTGAAGAACTGCGACTGACACCTGTGGCTAAACGTCTGCAAGAGCTTCTTGGAAAAGAAGTGAAAAAAGCGGATGAAGCTTACGGCGATGACGTGAAAAAGCAAATCTCTGACTTAATAGAAGGAGATGTGCTAGTGCTTGAAAACGTTCGTTTCTATCCTGGTGAAGAAAAGAACGATCCTGAATTATCAAAAGCGTTTGCTGATTTAGCGGATGTGTATGTCAATGATGCGTTTGGTGCTGCACATCGTGCACATGCATCGACAGCTGGTATTGCAGCATATCTTCCTGCTGTTTCGGGCTTCCTCATGCAAAAAGAGCTTGAGGTTCTAGGAAAGGCAATATTAAACCCTGATCGCCCATTTACAGCGATTATCGGTGGTGCAAAAGTAAAGGATAAAATCGGTGTGATTGAAAGTCTTCTTAATAAAGTGGACAATCTCATCATCGGCGGCGGACTTGCTTATACATTTGTCAAAGCACTTGGCCACGAAGTAGGGAAATCTCTTTTAGAGGAAGACAAAGTAGATTTAGCGAAATCCTTTATGGATCGTGCAAAAGAAAAAGGCGTGAACTTCCTGATTCCAACAGATGTTCTAGTAGCCGACGACTTTTCAAATGATGCGAATACAAGCATTGTGCCAATCTCTGATATTCCAAGTGATCTAGAAGCACTTGATATTGGGACAGAGACAAGAGACATGTATGCTGACGTAATCAAAAAGAGCAAACTTGTTGTCTGGAACGGACCAATGGGTGTATTTGAAATCGATGCATTCTCGAAAGGAACAAAAGCAATCGCAGAAACACTGGCAGAAGCAAAAGATACATATTCTGTCATTGGTGGTGGAGATTCAGCAGCAGCTGTTGAGAAATTTGGCCTTGCGGATCAGATGAGCCATATTTCAACAGGCGGCGGCGCTTCACTTGAATTTATGGAAGGCAAAGAACTTCCAGGTGTTACTGCATTAAACGATAAATAAGACCAAAACTGCTATAAGGAAGTGTCAATCATGAGAAAACCAATTATAGCTGGGAACTGGAAAATGAATAAAACCCTTGGCGAAGCAGTAAGCTTCGTTCAAGAAGTAAAGTCATCTATTCCATCTCCTGACAAAGTGGAATCTATTGTCTGTGTGCCAGCACTTTTCCTTGAAAAGCTAAACAGCCTTTCAAACGAAACAGACCTTAAAATTGGGGCGCAAAATATGCACTTTGAAGAAAACGGTGCATTCACTGGCGAAATCAGCCCTACTGCTCTAAAAGATCTAGGTATCGGCTACTCAGTGATTGGACATTCAGAGCGCCGCGAATTCTTCGCTGAAACAGATGAAACAGTGAACAAAAAAGCACATGCAGCATTCAAGCATGGTATTGTACCAATGATCTGTGTAGGTGAAACGCTTGAAGAGCGTGAAGCCGGCAAAACAAATGAACTTGTCGCTGATCAAGTGAAGCAAGCACTAGCTGGTTTAACAAAGCAGCAAGTGGCTGAATCTGTCATTGCGTATGAGCCAATCTGGGCCATCGGTACAGGGAAATCTTCTACAGCCAAAGATGCAAACGATGTTTGTGCACACATTCGCCAGACCGTTGCAAACGAATTTGGTCAAGAAGCGGCAGATAGCCTTCGCATTCAATATGGCGGAAGCGTGAAGCCGGTAAATATTAAAGAATATATGGCAGAATCCGATATTGACGGTGCTTTGGTTGGTGGCGCAAGCCTAGAGCCTCAGTCTTTCGTTCAATTATTGGAGGAAGGTCAATATGAGTAAGAAACCAGCTGCATTAATCATCTTAGACGGGTTCGGTTTAAGAAGCGAAACAGTCGGTAACGCTGTTGCACAAGCAAAGAAACCGAACTATGACCGCTACTGGAACGAATTCCCGCATCAAACCTTAACGGCTTCAGGTGAGGCAGTAGGTCTCCCGGAAGGTCAAATGGGGAACTCTGAAGTGGGGCATTTGAACATCGGTGCAGGACGCATTGTATATCAAAGTTTAACAAGAGTGAATGTTGCCATTCGTGATGGGGAATTTGAGAAAAACGAAACGTTCCTAGATGCAATGACTTATGCAAAAGAGAATGACAAAGCCCTTCATTTATTTGGTCTATTGTCTAATGGTGGCGTACACAGTCACATCCAGCATCTTTTTGCCCTGCTGAAACTAGCGAAAAAAGAAGGCTTAACAAAGGTATACATTCATGGCTTTTTGGACGGACGTGATGTAGGTCAGAAGACAGCCAAAGTGTACTTAAAACAGCTTGAGGAACAAATCAAAGAAATTGGTGTTGGTGAAGTCGCAACACTTTCTGGACGCTATTACTCAATGGACCGTGACAAACGCTGGGATCGTGTGGAAAAAGCATATCGCGCAATGGCGTATGGTGAAGGCCCAAGTTATCAAAACATCTATGATGTTGTTGATGACTCATATGAAAATGGAATCTACGATGAATTCGTGATTCCATCTGTCATTACAAGAGAAAATGGTGAACCTGTTGGGAAAGTAAGCGACGGCGACTCTGTGATTTTCTATAACTTCCGACCAGACCGTGCGATCCAAATTTCTAACACATTCACAAATGAAGATTTCCGCTCGTTTGACCGCGGAGAAGCGCATCCGAAGCATTTACATTTCGTCTGCTTAACACACTTCAGTGAAACGGTTGATGGCTATGTAGCCTTCAAACCCGTGAATTTGGATAACACAGTAGGAGAAGTCATTTCTAAAAATGGAATGAAACAACTGCGTATTGCGGAAACAGAGAAATATCCTCATGTGACTTTCTTTATGAGTGGTGGACGTGAAGAAGAATTCCCTGGTGAAGACCGCATCCTGATCAATTCACCAAAGGTTGCAACCTATGACCTAAAGCCGGAAATGAGTGCTTACGAGGTAAAGGATGCACTTGTTGAAGACATCAATGCAGACAAGCATGATGCGATCATTCTGAACTTTGCTAACCCGGATATGGTTGGTCATTCAGGGATGCTCGACCCAACAATTAAAGCAATTGAAGCAGTGGATGAGTGCTTAGGAGCTGTCGTCGACGCAATTCTAGCAAAAGGCGGACACGCCATCATCACGGCAGACCACGGTAACGCAGACGTGCTGATTACCGAAGAAGGAAAGCCGCATACTGCGCATACAACAAACCCTGTTCCAGTGATCGTGACGAAAAAAGGTGTGACGCTTAGAGAAGGCGGCATTTTAGCCGACCTATCTCCAACGCTTTTAGACTTACTTGGTCTTGAAAAACCAAAAGAGATGACAGGAACATCATTGATTCATAAATAACAAATTGATTTCAAAAGGAGAGAAATAACAATGCCATACATTGTTGACGTATATGCACGCGAAGTATTAGACTCTCGCGGTAACCCAACAGTTGAAGTAGAGGTGTACACGGAGTCTGGCGGCTTTGGCCGTGCATTAGTTCCAAGTGGTGCTTCTACTGGTGAATATGAAGCAGTAGAACTACGTGACGGGGACAAAGACCGTTACCTTGGAAAAGGTGTTCTAACAGCAGTAAACAACGTAAACGAAATCATTGCACCAGAGCTTTTAGGATTTGATGTAACAGAACAAGTAGCGATTGACAAGCTGTTAATCGAACTTGATGGAACAGAAAACAAAGGGAAATTAGGCGCAAACGCAATCCTTGGCGTATCTATCGCTGTAGCACGTGCAGCTGCTGATTTTTTACAAATTCCACTTTACCAATATCTTGGTGGATTCAACTCCAAAACGCTTCCAGTTCCAATGATGAACATTGTCAATGGCGGAGAGCATGCGGATAACAACGTAGATATTCAAGAATTCATGATTATGCCTGTAGGTGCACCAAACTTCCGTGAAGCACTTCGCATGGGCGCACAAATCTTCCATAGCCTGAAATCTGTATTAAGCGCAAAAGGCTTAAACACAGCTGTAGGTGACGAAGGTGGATTCGCTCCAAACCTTGGTTCTAACGAAGAAGCGCTTCAAACAATCGTAGAAGCTATTGAAAAAGCTGGCTTCAAACCAGGTGAAGAAGTGAAACTTGCAATGGATGCTGCATCTTCTGAGTTCTATAACAAAGAAGACGGTAAATATCATTTATCAGGCGAAGGTGTTGTGAAAACATCTGCTGAAATGGTTGACTGGTATGAAGATATGGTATCGAAATACCCAATCATCTCTATCGAAGACGGCCTTGATGAAAACGACTGGGAAGGTCACAAACTATTAACTGAGCGTATTGGCAGCAAGGTTCAGTTAGTAGGAGACGACTTGTTCGTAACAAATACGAAGAAGCTTTCTGAAGGTATCAAAAATGGTGTCGGTAACTCCATCCTGATCAAAGTAAACCAAATCGGTACATTAACTGAAACATTTGATGCAATCGAAATGGCGAAACGTGCAGGATACACAGCTGTCATCTCTCACCGTTCTGGTGAAACTGAAGATAGCACAATCGCAGACATCGCAGTTGCAACAAATGCTGGACAAATCAAAACAGGTGCTCCGTCTCGTACGGACCGTGTGGCGAAATACAACCAATTACTTCGCATCGAAGATCAATTGGCTGAAACAGCACAATATCACGGTATTGCAACATTCTACAACTTGAATAAGTAATGTTAACAAGGCGCTGCGTGCCGTTCTTTTATGAGAGCGTGCAACAGCGTTTTTTTGTTTTTGGAATCCGCAAAGCTGAATGTTTAGTCAGCTTTGTTTCATTGTGAAAAAAGGATCTTGATGTCAGTTGAAAATATAAATCGACCAAAATTTATGTGAAATAAATAACTAAATACATAATAAAAATACGATTCTAATTAAACTGTATGTTTTATATACGATAATGGTATTATTTTACTGATGATATAGGTCAATCATGTTGAATCAAGTCCCACTTTGTTTGGCATGCCGTTTTATATCATGAAAATTGATGAGGATCAATTCAGCTCAGAGGCGACCCTTTTTGGATGCGTGGATGCTTTTTAGCGGGCGGTGTACTCTACTTCTTGATTCAATATGTGATTCATGTGGTAAAAAAGCGCAGAACATAAAAAAGCAGACTGAATGAAGTCAGTCTGCTTGAAGAACGTACGAAAGTCGGACCATATCCATACATTGAATGCCATTTTCATAGATCGGTTCATCATAATGCTTAAGGAAGAAATCATGATCGATGGATGTAAGGCGGAAGCCACACTTTTGATAAAGGGCTAGCTGATGAATACTAGAGTTTCCCGTGCCGATTTCGATTGTGTGAGCACCGGCTGTTTTAGCTTCAGTAATGGCGTGGCGGACTAGCTGTTTCCCAATTCCTTTTCCTTGCCATGACTCCTTGACGGCGACATTCATAATTTCTACGGTGTGCTGGGATCGAGATGAAAGAACATAGACACCAATCAGTTCTTGTTCATGAAAAGCGACATAACAAGAGCCAGATTGTATATAGGCAAGGACCTTTTCTTTTGAAGGGTCAGCTAATAGTAAAAGATCCATAGGAACAGATTGATCACGAGACAATGGCCGAATCTGTATCAATTCACTTCATCCTCTTTATTCTTTAATATACCCTTGTTTAACGCCCCAATCATATTGATCCTGTACCCACTGGGAGGGAGGGTGATGAGTGACATTCGGGTCTTTTTTGACAGGTGGTTTCCTAGTAGCTTGTGCTGTCTGCTTATTTGCTTGAGCAGTTGTTTTCGCTGCTGCCAGCTCTTTTTGAAGCTGGTCAATTTTTAACTCAAGAGCTTTACGCTGTTTGACCTCTTTTTGATAAGCCTTCTTTTCTTTCTCCAGCTTTTTTGTGACGGTGAACAGTTTCTTTTTTTGATCATCGTTTTCATGTTTCATATCCGTTTTATCTGATTTTAACTGCGCTAGCTGCTGATCGGTCGTTTTGGTTTGTTGCTGATGTTTTTCCTCTGCTTCGTTGATGGTCTGCTGCTGCCAGACAATCCAGCCAACTGCGCCTAAAATCGCAACAGACAGAAGGATAATGGTGATGGTTTTCTTCATGTGATTCCCCTTTCTCTTAATCTCTATTAACATCGGTTAAAGACAAACAGGTTTTAACAGAACATGGGAATAATTACGTCATATTGGCAGACACTATGAAAAAAGGAGGGTGTCTGTTGATTTCCTTTATGATTCATGTCGTTGTGTCATTATTTGCTGTGTCAAACCCAATTGGAAACGTGCCTCTTTTTATCACCTTAACAGAAGGCTATTCAGAGAAAGAGCGCACCCAGACGGCCAAAAAAGCCATTATCGTATCTTTTATCATTTTGATTGCTTTTCTACTGGCAGGTAGGCTCATTTTCAAGTTATTTGGAATTGATATTCATGCACTCCGCATTGCCGGAGGTATTTTTATTTTTGGTATCGCTTACAATTTGCTGAATGCAAAAGAATCCCATGTTCAAAACCCTCATTCGGACGAAAAGGCAGAAAGCAAAGAGAAAGCAGATGTCTCTGTTACACCGCTAGCGATCCCCATTATTGCCGGCCCCGGTACGATTGCCACAGTGATGAGTTTAACCCCAGGAAGTCAGGTGGCGCTTCATATGTTTGCGATTCTGATTGGCATTATGATCGTTCTTGCCATGACCTATTATGCCTTTCAATATTCAAGTTTCATCATGCGAAAAATGGGGAAAACAGAGATGAATGTCGTCACTCGTTTGATGGGTTTGATTCTTGCTGTAGTAGCAGTAGAGATGATTGGCGCAGGAATAAAAGGGATGTTCCCAATGTTGATGTCATAAGTGTATATAAAAAAGCCGTTTTTTCTACAAAATGTAAAATAAAACAGCTTTTTTAAGGTTTTGGCACATGCTTAAACACTTCTTCACTTTCAAAAAACTCAATTAAGCGGCTAATCCAATCATAGTAATCTAGACTTTCCTTAATTTCTGAAAGAAGAAGATTGATTTTATCCTCTGTCTCTTTTGGTAAGTCGTCCTGTTCAAGTAGCTCCAACAATTCCTTGCACGTTTTCTTATGTGCCTTGCGATTTTTGCTGACAACACGTGACCAATTGGCTGCAAACAACGAAATAAACGTTTGGTAATGATCTTGTTCAACGTCATACAGATCTCTACGTATTCCTTTTTCATAAACCTTTTCAGCAATATTCAAATCAAGCATTTCTCGAACGACTTGACTCATTCTTGTTTTGCTCATGCCGGTCTCCTCTGATAGCTCTCCTAGCGTCATCGGTTTACGGTTCATGTGAATGATACCAAGCACTCTACCCACTGTAGCAGAAAGACCAAAGGCATTCATGTTCTCGGCAGCTTTTTCAATATAATGATCCTGTGCTTTTTGAATGGCACCTAACGCTAACTTGTCCACTCTTGGCTTCATCCCTTCACGACTGACAATTTGTATCACAATATATCATATACCTGTTTGTTGATGAAAACAATAAATATTGAGTATTTGCTAGTAATTTGGAGGAAAAAGGAGGGATTACTACATATTAGACCGTTAACTGAAAATTTTAAATGAATCTTATGTAATACAAACACACCGTAAACTTTTTATTTTATAAAGTTTGCACTATAATAAATAAGGTGAAAATTTTCTGAAAATATATATCCCACTAATTGGAGGTGTCTCATTTGCTGAAACTAGACAATGTATCTAAGACGTATAAAGGCGGAAGAAAAGCTGTCAAAAATATTGATTTAGAAATAGCAAAAGGAGAATTTATTTGTTTTATTGGACCGAGTGGCTGTGGTAAGACGACAACTATGAAGATGATCAACCGGCTCATTGAACCTTCTTCAGGAAACATTTTAATCGAGGGAGAAAACATTATGAAAAAAGATCCAGTCCAATTAAGAAGAGAGATTGGTTATGTCATTCAGCAAATTGGACTTTTCCCCCATATGACCATTGCGCAAAACATTTCACTTGTTCCGAAGCTATTAAAATGGCCGGAAGAAAAACGAAAAGAACGGGCGCAAGAACTGCTCAAGCTAGTGGACATGGGGCCGGAATATTTAGAGCGTTACCCGCATGAGCTCAGTGGCGGACAGCAGCAGCGAATCGGCGTTCTTCGTGCACTAGCAGCAGAACCCCCTCTCATCCTTATGGATGAACCATTTGGTGCACTGGATCCAATTACACGAGATTCATTGCAAGAAGAATTTAAGAAACTACAAAAAACGTTAAATAAAACAATCGTATTTGTCACACATGACATGGATGAAGCGATCAAACTCGCTGATCGAATAGTGATCTTAAAGGATGGAGAGATTGTCCAAGTAGGCACGCCAGATGATATTTTGCGTAACCCTGTCAATGAGTTCGTAGAAGAGTTCATCGGGAAAGAACGTCTGCTTCAATCAAATCCGAACATGGAACGTGTAGAGCAAATGATGAATACGTCACCAGTAACGATTACAGTTGAAAAAACGCTGACGGATGCCATTTATATCATGAGAGAAAAGCGGGTTGATTCCTTGCTTGTGGTGGATGAAGATCAATTGCTAAAAGGCTATATCGATATTGAAACGATCGATGCGAACCGCAGAAAAGCAGCCTTCGTTGGCGATATTTTAAATACAGAGTTTTATACAGTACAAGAAGGCGCGCTGCTAAGAGACACCGTCCGAAGAATTTTAATACGCGGCATTAAATATGTACCGGTTGTGGACGCACAAGGGCATTTAAAAGGCATTGTGACACGTGCAAGTCTTGTTGATGTTGTGTATGATTCCATTTGGGGAGAAGATACACCGGCTGTCACTGAAATGAACTAAGGGAGGTGTACATATGGATCAAATCATCAATTTTCTAGAGAAAAATGGTGGGGAACTCCTCACAAAAATGTGGGAGCATTTATATATTTCTTTAATTGCTGTCGTGTTAGGCATTATCGTCGCCGTTCCTCTAGGTGTTATTCTCACACGAATGAAAAAAGGCGCAGGTTTTATCATCGGTGTTGTCAATGTCTTTCAAACACTCCCTAGTTTAGCGATTCTTGCATTTTTTATTCCTATTTTGGGGGTTGGGAAAATACCTGCAATCGTTGCTCTATTTTTCTATTCGGTTTTGCCTATTTTGAGAAATACGTATGCCGGTGTTCAAGGTGTGAACAAAAACTTGCTTGAATCTGGTAAAGGGATCGGCATGACGACATTTGAACAAATTCGTCTTGTTGAACTCCCGCTTGCCGTTCCGGTCATTATGGCAGGTGTCAGAACGTCAACGATTTATTTGATTGGCTGGACAACACTTGCCGCTTTTATCGGTGGAGGCGGTCTTGGTGACTATATTCTAATTGGACTTCAACTATATCAGACGGAATACATTATTGCTGGTGCCATTCCAGTCACGATTTTAGCGGTAATCATCGATTTTACATTGATGAAGCTTGAGAAAAAAGTAACACCAGAAGGCTTAAAAGGATTGAAGGAAGTTTCATAAGGAGTTGGCTCATGTGAAGAATCGAAAAACAAATTGGATCAGTGCACTGCTTGCCGGATGCTTGCTATTGATAAGTGGCTGTTCACTTCCTGGACTAGCCGGCTCCTCAGGCAATACGCTGCGAATTGGAGCACAAAACTTTACCGAATCAGAAATTATGGCCTATATGGTTGGGGATATGATTGAGCATTACACAGATAAAAAGACGACCATTGTGAAAAACCTAGGATCTAACACCGTACAGCAGAAAGCGATGGAAAACGGTGATGTTGACATTTCTGCGACAAGATATTCAGGCACGGATTTGACAAGTACTCTTGGAATGGATGCGGAAAAGGACCCAAAGCGTGCGATGGAAATTGTCCAGAAAGAATTCAAAAAGCGCTACGGATACAATTGGTTTGATTCCTATGGCTTTGATAATACCTATGCCTTTGCCGTGACGCAAAAGATGGCGAAGGAAAACAATTTAGAAACTGTCTCTGATTTGAAAAAGAATGCGAAAAATTATCGCTTCGGTGTTGATAATATTTGGCTCAAAAAGAAAGGTGACGGGTATGAGGGGTTTGTGAAAACATACGGCATCCAATTTGGAAGCACATTTCCGATGCAAATTGGTTTAGTTTATGATGCATTGAAAAATGAAAAAATGGATATTGTGCTCGCTTATTCAACAGATGGACGGATCAAAGCCTATAATCTCAAAATTTTAAAAGATGATAAACGATTCTTCCCGCCGTATGATGCATCACCAGTTGTCCCGGAGAAGGTGTTAAAAGAAAATCCAGGGCTGGATAAGGTGATTAACAGGCTGATTGGGAAAATCGATACGGAACAAATGCAAGAGCTCAATTATCAAGTTGATGGGGAACTTAAAGAACCAGCGACCGTTGCGAAGAATTTCTTGAAAAAACACAATTACTTTGAATAAGATTGGGAGGTGTCAAATCTGATGGACACATTGCAGCAATTATGGGCGTATTATCAGCAGAACGGTTCATATGTGTTAGAAGAATTTTATCGGCATTTTCTCATGTCAGCGTATGGGGTGTTGTTTGCGGCGATTGTTGGAATTCCGGTAGGCATCTTCGTGGCACATTATCGCAAGCTGAGCAATTGGGTGTTCGCCATTACAAATGTCATTCAAACCATACCAGCGTTAGCGATGCTTTCTGTGTTGATGCTTGTTTTAGGACTTGGCGCAAATACAGTGATCCTATCACTCTTTCTGTATTCGCTTCTGCCCATCGTCCGAAATACATACACAGGAATTGTTACCATTGAGCACGCCTACTTAGAATCTGGTAAGGCAATGGGCATGACGAAATGGCAAGTGCTGAGAATGGTTGAATTACCGCTTGCTTTATCTGTCATTATGGCTGGTTTAAGAACCGCACTAGTCATCGCAATCGGCATTACAGCGATTGGGACATTTGTTGGTGCTGGAGGACTTGGTGATATCATCATCAGAGGATCAAACGCCACAAACGGAACAGCCATTATTTTAGCAGGTGCTATTCCAACTGCGCTCATGGCCATTATTGCCGATCTTGTCATGGGCTGGCTTGAACGCTATTTAAGCCCGACCAACAAGAAAAAAGAAAGAAAAGCCTTACCTGAAAAAAACATCACCTCTGCTTAAGCATTTCGAGGCATAAAGAAAAGACAAAACCTCCCTTACATATGTGATAGGGAGGTTGTTTTATGATCATCACGCGGCTCACATCAAAAGAATACTCAATGCGTACTGGTGTTTATGCAAAAACCTCCGTTTTACAATACCTGATGCTCCTAGCTCTTTTAATCTCTGCTTTTTCAAACCGGGGCACATGTCAGATTAATTCATCTTTCTTCACTGCAATCTGACACCATAATACCGAAATTCAGTTATAAATAAGCGTAAAAAGCTTGTCAATGATCAAAATATTTTATGATGACGAACGGATGTTTAACATAAATAACAGATAGCGGTTTAGGCCCTCAATTTCTTCTTTTGAAAGGGTAGACCATATGTCTCCATCAAATATTTCGAGATCTCCAAGTTCATATTGCTCTGCTGCTTCCCTTATTTTGGACAAAGCCATTTCCGCTTCCTTGATCAGAGGGACAGGGGATGCTTCCTCAATATAGCCTGCAGCCAGCATCATTTCCTCATAGGGTATTTTTAATGCACCTGCTAGTTTCTTAATCGTTGGAGGTTTCGGAATGCCGCGTTTCCCGTTTTCAATCCGAGAAATACCGGCAGCGCTAACCTCTGAATACATGGCTAATTGGTTCACAGATAGTTTCTTTTCCTCACGTAATGCTCTTAAATATGCACCGAAGTTCATCAACTCAAAACCTCACATGGTTAAAGATTAGGTATTTCTATTTTACTCGATTTGTTGACTATTGGCAATAAGTATACCATGAAAATATTGACATTAGTTAATGGTGGATGTACATTAAGTTTATGCCCCGCTATTTGTTCGCTTTTTTTTGGTTGGTGAGCGTGAGAAAGTATTGATTTAGCTGTCTGATGTCTTGTGTGGTGAGTGTTTCCCATTGGTCTCCATCAAAAATGGGGAGATGTTCTACATCCTTTTGGAGCGCCGTTTGATAGATTTTCAAAATGGACTCATATTTAGGTTTCATTTCATGAACTTTTTCCTGTTCAATATAACCGGCAAGCAGCATTAAATCCTCATAAGGCACCTTCAAAGCGTGTGCTAATTTTTTTATGGTTAAAGGCTTTGGCACACCACGCTTTCCATTTTCAATACGGGAAATACCAGCAGCGCTTACACCAGAATACATGGCGAGTTGATTGACAGACATCTTTCTATTTTCTCTTAAAATGCGTAATTGTTCACCAAAGGGATTCATGTCATCGAACCTCACATTACAGTATATGACTTATTTTAGTATGATCATTGACCAAAGGAAATAGCAAGGGTATAAAAGTGTTGACATAAGTAAATGGAGCTGTTTGATGAGAGAGTCTTACATTCTGTACATATTGATCCTATAGGAGGTTGTAAAGATGGTTGAAAAGATTCAGATCAGGCGTTCTTTTGTGATGCAGTATATGATCGAAAACGATATGTCTTTAAATCAGCTCGCAGATGAAATTGGCATCTCTCCTGCCACACTCAGCAGGGTATTAAATGGTC
Source organism: Bacillus sp. FJAT-53060 (assembly GCF_037104745.1). Taxonomy (NCBI): domain Bacteria; kingdom Bacillati; phylum Bacillota; class Bacilli; order Caryophanales; family Bacillaceae; genus Bacillus; species Bacillus sp. FJAT-53060. The sequence continues at coordinate 5,792 of NZ_JBAWSW010000004.1, read as the reverse complement.
ACCGGAAACCAGGACAGCTTGTTATTGGCAAAATGATTCATTACTTTGAAAAAAAATTTGAAGATCTATTTTACTATGAAAGTATTGACAAAAGTCAATAAATAAAATCATAGTATCTTAACTAAAGGAGGCAACATCATTGAAAAGGACTGGGATGGTCAGGCACATTGATTCTCTTGGCAGAATTGTTCTGCCTTCAGAAATGCGAAAGGTACTCAATATCAAAGTAGAGCAGCTTTTAGAAATTTTCATCGAAGGTCAAACCATTATGCTGAAAAAATATGATGCAGATAAGAGCTGCCAGTTAACTGGCCAAATAACGAAATACAACAAAAGCTACGGAAATGGCAAAGTGGTGCTGAGTCCTGAAGGGGCTGAACGACTGTTAGTAGAATTAAAACAGCTATTAAAAGAAGAAGCAACTCGTTAAAATCTTTTTTTAAAAGAAAAATGCCATATAAAACATGTTGTATGAAAACCTTTGGAAAGAAATTGAATCAAAATGATAAATAAAGTCGACGATATATAGTAAATCTTTATTTTGATGTTTCGTGACATGCACCTTATTTTCATGTAAAATAAAGTTATGTGTACCAGTTTGTCTGGAGGTGTTTTCATGCACGTATTTGCTATCACATTACTCGTAATTGTCAGTATCGCACTTATCATTGTTGTATTATTACAATCAAGTAAAAGTGACGGACTGTCAGGTGCTATTTCAGGTGGAGCCGAGCAGCTCTTCGGTAAGCAAAAAGCGAGAGGTCTTGACTTGATTCTTCACCGATTAACTGTCATTTTGTCAGTGCTTTTCTTCATTTTAACACTTGCATTGGCATATTTAGGCGTGTAAGGCGCGAGTAACAGAAGGTCTGATCTTTTTTCAGACCTTTTTTTATTATCAGCACTCTTTTTTCTGTGTTTCATACATACAAGTGGAAAATATAAACCATATCAGAAGGAAAGGAAGTCACATCATGAAAGTTGTTACACCAAAACCATTTACGTTTAAAGGTGGAGAAAAGGCGGTGCTTCTTCTTCACGGTTTTACTGGAAATACAGCAGATGTTCGAATGCTTGGCCGTTATTTGAATGAAAGAGGTTATACATGCCACGCACCCCAATACAAAGGACACGGCGTGCCACCAGAGGAGCTTGTCTATACAGGCCCGGTAGATTGGTGGAAAGATGTAGAAGAAGGCTATCAATTTTTAAAAGATGAGGGCTATGAGGAAATTGCTGTGTGCGGACTATCCCTCGGAGGAGTTTTTTCATTGAAATTAGGTTACACTGTACCTGTAAAGGGAATTGTACCTATGTGTGCACCTATGTACATAAAAAGTGAAGAAGTCATGTACCAGGGTGTACTAGATTATGCCCGTAACTATAAAAAATTCGAGGGTAAGTCAGAGGACCAGATTGAACAAGAAATGGAAGAATTTAAGAAACCACCAATGGGTATGCTCAAGGCTCTGCAAGAACTGATTGCAGATGTCAGAAGTAATGTTGACATGATTTATTCACCTACTTTTGTTGTTCAGGCACGTCATGATCATATGATTAATACAGACAGTGCCAATATTATTTATAACGAAGTAGAATCAGATGAAAAACACTTGAAATGGTATGAAGAATCGGGCCATGTCATCACGCTTGATAAAGAGCGAGAAAAGGTTCATCAGGATGTATATGCATTCTTGGAATCACTCGATTGGTCAATTTAAATATATAGGAGGTTAGAGTGTGCAAAAAGAAGAATTTATGGATGAATTACTCGCTTTCATGAAAGAAGAAGCATATAAACCGTTAACGGTCCAAGAGCTAGAAGTCATGATGGAAATTACCAATGCGGATGATTATAAAGAGCTCATTAAAGCCCTTGTGACACTAGAAGATCAGGGACTCATTGTACGTACACGCAGTGATCGCTACGGTGTACCTGAAAAAATGAATTTGGTAAAAGGAAAGCTGTCCGCTCATACGAAAGGATTTGCTTTTGTGACACCTGAAGAGTTTGGACAGGATGATATTTTCATTCCTCCAACAGAGCTTGGAACAGCGATGAATGGCGATACGGTCATGGTTCGTGTCAGCCATAAATCCAATGGCACCAAAAAAGAAGGAACAGTCATTCGAATTCTGGAGCGAAATATTCAAACGGTTGTCGGTACCTATACAGAAACGAAAAGCTTTGGTTTTGTCATTCCTGATGATAAAAAGATCACAAACGATATCTTTATTCCGAAATCCGCTAAAAACGGAGCGGTAGAAGGTCATAAGGTTGTTGTTACGCTGACAAGCTATCCAGAAGGAAGAATGAGTGCAGAGGGCGAAGTGACTGAAATTTTAGGTCATAAAAATGACCCTGGCATCGATATTTTGTCGATCATTCATAAACACGGCCTACCGGGTGAGTTCCCACAAGAAGCGTTCCAGCAGGCAGCAGACACACCTGAAACAATCGATGAAAAAGATTTGAAAGGCAGACGTGATCTGCGCAACGAAACGATTGTGACAATTGACGGTGCAGACGCAAAGGATCTGGATGATGCCGTCACTGTGCAAAAGCTGGATGATGGTAAATACAAGCTAGGGGTGCATATTGCGGACGTCTCTCATTATGTCACAGAGAATTCTCCCATTGATCAGGAAGCCTATGAGCGCGGGACGAGTGTGTATCTTGTAGACCGAGTGATTCCGATGATTCCTCATCGCCTATCAAACGGCATTTGTTCATTAAATCCGAAGGTCGATCGTCTCACACTGTCTTGTGAAATGGTTATTGATCGAAACGGGAAGGTCGTCAAACACGAGATTTTCCAAAGTGTGATCAAAACGACGGAGAGAATGACGTATTCAGATGTGAATAAGATTTTAGTGGATCAAGACGAAGAGCTACTAGACAAATACGAGCTACTTGTACCGATGTTCCAAGAGATGGAGAAGCTTGCAGAAATTCTTCGTGACAAGCGGATGGAGCGCGGAGCTGTAGACTTTGATTTCAAGGAAGCAAAAGTACTTGTAGATGATGAAGGAGCAGCGAAAGACGTGGTGATTCGTGAGCGTTCCGTCGCAGAGAAATTAATTGAAGAATTCATGCTGGTTGCAAACGAAACGGTGGCAGAGCATTTCCATTGGATGAATGTTCCATTCATTTACCGCATTCACGAAGAACCTAATCCTGAGAAACTTCAGCGCTTTTTAGAGTTCGTCACGACATTTGGTTACATTGTGAAAGGTACGTCGACGAATATTCACCCGCGTGCACTTCAAAGTGTACTCGATGCCGTCCGAAATCAACCAGAAGAAGTGGTGATTCAAACCGTGATGCTTCGCTCGATGAAACAGGCGAAGTATGATCCGGAAAGCATCGGCCATTTTGGATTATCTACGGAATTTTATACGCACTTCACATCGCCGATCCGCCGTTATCCTGATTTAATCGTGCATAGGCTGATCAGAACCTATTTAATTCAGAAAAAGACAGACAAAGAGACCCTTGAAAAATGGGGGCAGCTGTTGCCAGAAATCGCAGACCATGCGTCTACGATGGAGCGCCGATCAGTCGATGCAGAGCGTGAAACAGATGACCTGAAAAAGGCTGAGTTTATGCTTGATAAAATTGGTGAAGAGTTTGATGGCATGATTAGTTCCGTGACGAACTTCGGACTATTCGTTGAATTACCGAATACAATAGAAGGTCTTGTCCATGTCAGCTACATGACAGACGACTACTATCGCTTTGATGAACAGCACTTTGCCATGATCGGTGAACGCACAGGAAATGTCTACCGTATTGGTGATGAAATCACTGTCAAAGTGGTTGATGTCAATAAAGATGAGCACTCCATTGATTTTGAAATCGTCGGGATGAAAGGCACTCGCCGCAAATTGCCAAAAGATTTCAAGTTCAAAAAACGGACAGATCCACCTGCAAAAAGAGGGCACGGAGGTCAAAAGCCGTCCGGGGATAAAGTCAAAGATGATAAAGGCGGCGACTGGTTCACTAGCCGTAAAAAGAAGAAAAAGAAAAAACGCGTATTTGATAACACACCGAATCAAAAGCGGAAAAAGAAAAAGTAACGGGCCAAAAAAGCAAATAGGGCATCATGCTCTATTTGCTTTTTGACCACATGGCGTCAGCATTGTCGAAAGCTGGATTGTTTGATAAAATAATCCGTACGATTTGGACCGTGATTGTGTCAAAAGGAGGGTGTACGCCAATGCCAAAGGGAGAGGGAAAGGTTATTTCCCAAAACAAAAAAGCGAACCATGACTATTTTATAGAAGAAACGTACGAAGCCGGCCTTGTTTTACAAGGAACTGAAATTAAATCGATTCGTGCAGGAAAAGTGAATTTAAAAGATTCCTTTGCCAAAATTGAACGAGGAGAAGTATTTCTTCACAACATGCACGTAAGCCCATACGAGCAGGGGAACCGCTATAATCATGATCCGCTGAGAACGAGAAAGCTACTGCTTCATCGCAAGCAAATTAGCAAATTGATTGGTGTGACGAAGGAAGAGGGCTACTCACTCGTTCCCATTAAATTATATTTGAAAAATGGCTTTGCCAAAGTGCTGATCGGAGTCGGTAAAGGGAAAAAGAAATACGATAAACGTGAAGATTTGAAGAAAAAAGATGCAAAACGTGAAATCGAACGTGCCTTCCGTGATCGGCAGAAGCAATTCTAGCCCGGGGCGGATGGCTTGCTAAGAGCATCAACACTATGCTAAAATACGATGTGCAGTAAACTATCATCGCATTTTTACAGAAACCACCAGTTGTTTCGGGCAATAAGGCTGTTATAATAGTTATATACGGAAGCAGTTAAGCTGAACGTTTCCATCCCGTATATCCCTTTTACAAGGGGACGTTACGGATTCGACAGGGATGGTTCGAGCTTAGGCTGCGAGCCGAGAGGCGATCTCGTTAACACGCACTTAAATGTAACTGGCAAAACTAAAAGTTTTAACCAAAACTTAGCACTAGCTGCCTAATAAGCGCAGCGAGCTCTTCCTGACATCGCCTATGTGTTTGTGAGGAGCCCAATGAAGTAGGCTACGCTTACGTCTTCGTCTGAGGACGTAAGAAGAGATCCATCAGACTAGCTCTCCAAGCGCCCGTCAGCAGGCATGCGGATGAGTGAACACGTAAATATGTTGACTACGCTCGTAGACGCTTAAGTAATCGATGTCTCTGGACGTGGGTTCGACTCCCACCGTCTCCATCAAAACTTTTAGAATGCAGTCGTATCAAGGGTTTAAAAGCCCTTGGTGCGGGACTGGCATCATGAAAATCTAATTTTTCAAAAAAAGACGCTATTCATAGCGTCTTTTCAGCTTGTAGACAAAGTCTACAAGCTTTTTTGTATAATAAGGGTAATAACACAATTCTGCGGGGGATGAACATGTTATCGAAACGTGAAGAAGAGAGAAGAAATCAATTAGAAGTAGTGGCTTTAGATGAATTAGTGCCTGAAGATCATCTTGTGCGAAAAATTGATCAAGTGATCGATTTTGACTTCGTATATGATCTTGTCAAAGATCATTATAGTTCTGACAACGGTAGACCAAGTGTGGATCCCGTTGTTCTCATTAAAATGGTTTTGATCCAATATCTATTTGGCATTCGCTCAATGCGTCAAACCATAAAAGAAATCGAAACGAATGTTGCTTATCGTTGGTTTATTGGGTATGGGTTTTCTGAGAAAATTCCGCACTTTTCTACCTTCGGTAAAAATTATGTGAGACGCTTCCACGATACAGATTTATTTGAACAAATTTTTTATCGAA